>DASUFM010000546.1:0-3985 GCA_036274535.1 Blastocatellia bacterium | reverse complement strand
CGTCGCCGAGTTCGGTGAATTCATGAAGGCGGCATTCCGCCACCGTGCGCCACGAAAATGGCGCCGAGGCGATGGATTGCCATCGGTCGTCCACAGTCACGGTGTTGTGCGCCGCGGTCGAGCGGAATTCGTCGCGCGTCTTCGCGTTGGCGGCGTAAACGTATGTGCCGGGATCGACGATCCAGTTCACCCCGCGCGAAGCGAATTCGATCGAGAGCGCGTCCGAATGCGCGTGCCCGCAGCCTATCTCGGCGCCGTGAGGTCCGCAATCGATCAACACGAAACTCGAATCGCGCCGCCATCCGTCGCGCATTACAAAATAGCCGCTTTGCTTGAATTCCCTGGAAGTTTCGCGCGGCGGCTCCGGCTTCAGCTGGTCGTAATGTTTGACGCCTTCCGGGCCGAGCAGCCACAACATCTCCGCGGGCGCCTCACCCGCGACATATTTCCAATCGCCGCGGCTGAAGAGCGCCGAGCCGATGGCCAGTGTGTCGCGGAAGTCGTTGGCCGCCCGGGCGTTGAGTTTGATCAGCCGTCCGCCGTCGTCGTCGCCGAAAAGCGGCGAGGTTCCGTCGGGCCGGGTGATCCACATCAAGTGGTCGAGCATCGCCGCCAGATTCCGATTCAGCGCCGGCTCTGACTCCGGATCGATTCCAATGTCATTCGCCCGCGTCAGCGCGAACAGATGCGTGTAAAAATCCGCGGTGTACCGGTGATAATAAGAAGACTGCTCGAAATAGACGCCGTCTTCGCGCACCTGTTTCCGCGCCTGTTCGAGCAGGATTCGCAACCCAAGATCGCGCCAGCCGTCGGCGCGGACCATCTCCGGCAGCGCCATGCCAAGATAGAACAATCCCAGCGCTTCGCCCGTCAGGCGCGTGTCGGGGCTGAAGTAATAAGAAAGGTAGGTCTCGATATGGCGGCCGTGTTCGATCAGCGATTTGAGTATGCGCGTGAAGAAATCGGGCGTGAGGGCGTTGGAATCGACGAACATTTGCGTCGCCCACAGCCAGGCGATCGAGCGCAACGCCACCTCCAGACTCGAGACCCAGTTGATCCCCATTCCCACAGGGTTGGCGTCGATCCAGGCGCCTATCTGGTTTCGAAACCCTTCGGCGAAGCGGTAATCGTTGGTCAGCCAGTAAGCCTGGCCCATCGTGACGAAATGGGCATGGCGGTTCAATTCCAGGACGACTTTCGAATCTCCCCCGCCACTCATTGGATTGAGCCGGCGCAGTCTGCTCCAATGCGAGATCGGGGCGCGCTTGCCGGAAACGGGATCGAACCGCCAATCGATCGGCGAAAAGGGCGGCCCCTCAGGGAAATGGACGAAACTCAGGCAGGGGTGGCCCAGCAGGGAGAACTTCCCTTTGAGGGCGGCCTCCGCCGTTTTGATGATGGCGTCGCGTTCGGCCGGAAAGCGCTGGTTCATCATCTCGACGATCGTTCCGCGCTCTCCGAGCGAGGGCAGGAAACAGGGGTTCCTTGCGCGCATGCGGCCGCACAGCTTTCCGGCCGCCTCTTCGCCGGTTCCGAAGCGCCACACCGGGTGGAATTCATGGGCCAGCTCTTGATCGCTCATCTCCGGCGCGCGCGCCCGCCGAAAGCGATCACCCAGCCTCGCGGCTCTCTGTCGCGAGCGGACTCGCAACTCGTCCAGACTCAACCTGCGAATTTCGCTGAGGCGTTTAATTCTGATTGCCATGATTTATCAGGGGTATGACTTATAGGATTTATATGATTCATAGGACTTATAAGACCCGTTCGCGCCTTTAGACTCCTCCAGCTCGAGCATCAAACGCCCGACCAGGCGTTCCAACTCCGCGACTCTTTCGCTCTCCAACTCTCGCCTTAATCGCCCGACGAGACGTTCGAGTTCCGCAATCCTCTCGTTGGCGGAGGCCGCGTCCGGTTCTTTCCTGAAGATCGAACTGGACTGCTTGATGAACTGTTCCTTCCAATCCGAAAGGATTCTTTCATGGATCTGCAATTCGCCGCAGATTCGCGAGGCGCTTCCCGCGTCCCTCAGGACTTGCAGGACGGCGCGCGCTTTACACTCCGGAGCGAAATCGCGAGGGGAATTGAACTGAGCCGCTTCTTTTCCTGACAGGCGGGCCGGTTTGAACCACCGGTCAGGGCTCTGAAGCTCGGACTCCGCCGCGGGTTTCGGTAACTCCACGGTTTTGAGCTTACGGATCAGGCGCTGCGCCTGTTTGTAAATGGCGTCCTGATCTTCCTCGGTATACGCCCCGAAGAGGAAGGCTCCGACCATGTATATGAACGCGAAGACGATCGCGCATGCGCCGAGTATGATGATCGGATGCGTGGGAGCGATCAGGGCCCTGACCGCGGACGATGCGATCATTGCCACGACGGCCGCCGGCGTCACGCCCGCGACCGGCGCGAGTTGCTTGAGGTCTGTCAGTTTCATGCCGAGCTTGCGCCAGACGGCGGCCACGCCGAGAGTGACTTCGAACAGGTTCAGGCAGACGGTCGCGACGCAGGCGCCGGCAAGTCCGCCGAACGTGACGCCGATATACAGCGCGACGCAGGCGAGCGGTATTTGCGCCATGTTGAACCTGAAGCGGTAGCGCCTGAAATCGGCGAGCGAGCGCATGACCGGAGAGATCAACGTCATTTGAGCCAGCGTGACGGCCAGGTAGATAGAGAAGATCTCAGCGGAATCGGCGTAGGCTTCCGTGTAAAGCGTGACGATCAGTTCGCGCCGCACGACGAACATCAGAGCGCACGCCGGCAGGATCACCAGAGAGAGCCTGCGAATGGCGTTAATCCATGCCTGAATGACCCCTTTGTAATCGCCGGACGCTTCCAGCCGCGGCGCATCCTGCGCCAGCGTGTCTCTGAATGAGCCTTCCATCAGCGAGACCAGCGGAGGTTGAAAGCAGCCGTTGGCGTATACGGCGAAAGACGCGGCGGAAAAATAATGCGAGACGAAATAATTGTGCAGGTCCGCCACAAGGCTCTGCGCCACGCCGCCGTCCCCCTGGGGCAGGGAATTGGTGATCTGTTTTTTCAGCAGTGACCAGTCGAAGAGCTGGTCGGGACGGACCTTCAGCGACCCAATGCGATAATGAATATAGCCCACCATGAACGCGCACTGAATCATTGCCTGGATGATGGTCGCCCACAAAACGGCCTTCAGGCTGCCGAATATGACCGCCGCGCAAATCATGATCAGCGACTTGCTGATCTGCGCGATGACGATGAACCTCGACGCGCTTCGGACATCGCCTACCGCGAGCGGAAAGATCTCGATGTTCGCCGCCATCAGACAGAGCGTCAGCGCCACCCCGAGCAGAGGAGTGTGTTCATCGAGCGCCGGATTATGAAAGATGTAAGAGATCCATGTGGGATAAGCTGTGAACACGAGCGCAGTCAGCAGGCCGATCGCCAGGTAGAAGAGTATGATGTTCATCGCCACCTGCGGCCGTTTGTCCGGCTCGCGCCGCATGAAGTAGTAGGCGCTCATCGGAACCTGCAGATAAAGCGCCGTCATGAACGTCGTCAGAATCTGGAACAACTGTTTGTATGTTCCAAATTCCGACTGATCGAAGACCCGTACGATGACGAGAGGCGTAAGGAAAGAGAGCCCAAACGCCAGAAGATTCGCCCTGGTCAGCCATGCCGCGCGCTCGATGAAATTTTTCTGGGTTTGAATCCTGGTGATAACCATAAGATATATGGCGCGCTGAATAGGACATATAGGACAAATAGGACAGGACCTAATATGTCCTATATGTCCTATATGTCCTATTTATCCTATATTGTCCTATTTGGTTTTCGATCAGGCGCCTGTGTCCACGCCGTTCATGGCTTTGGCGAGATGTTCTGGACGCCATCGGCGGCGGCGGGTTTTGCCGTTTTCCAGTGACAGTTTGCCGGCGGCCTCTTTGAGCGCCACCCGCAGCCGGTCGGCGATCTCCGGGGCCTCGTCACGCAAATTATCTGTCACCATGTCAGAGAA
>DASUFM010000545.1:0-5862 GCA_036274535.1 Blastocatellia bacterium | reverse complement strand
CTGATTTCCCAACGCCCTGAAACTCCATATTTCATCGGGTAATCGTTCACCGCGACATGAACGACTCTTCCATGTATGCCGTCAACTAAGCCGGATAACGCAATCTCCGGCATAAATAAATGAGCAACCGCTGTGCCGTCGATTAATTACCATCGCCTGAAGCGATGAGCGCCGAGACGCCCATGGCGCGAAAATCAGTTCCTGTTGGGAAGAAACCCTCAATGGCTGGGTAGAAATCCTCGCCGCTGAACCCTGGAGAGGCGACATTGAGCACAACGTTAACCAAGTTGCTTAACATTTGTCCGGATCAGTACCGCGAGCGGTAGCGAGCGGTTGTTGACAAAGGCGACGCTCGCTACCGCTCGCGGTACTGACGCGTCGACTTTGGCGTTTTATCAGTACCGCGACCGTGAGGGAGCGGCTTTTTAATAGGCCGGCCGCTTGCTTACGCGCGCGGTACTGATCCGGCCGCCATCTTTTAAATAACTTAGTTAACACTGTATTGAGAGAGAAACTGAGCGCGAAGCGAGGGTGAGAAAAGCATTTTCGAATGGCGCGACAATTGCGAGGCAGCGCTGCGAACAACTTGTTCACATAGTTTTTAAACAGAAAAGCAATGCGAAAACGCTCGGCTGAGAGCCGAAAAGTAAGGAGGCCTTGTTATGAAACATATGATTCTGGCGATCCCGCTTCTGTTGGCGTCGTTCGCGTTCATCAGCGCGCCCGCGGCCGGCGGGGCGCCTGAAAACACGCGACGCGAGGAAGCGGTGGTTGAATTCACCGAGACTGTGAGGCTGCAGGGCGTGTTGCTGCGCGGTCAGTACCTCTTCCTGCATGACGACGCGAAAATGGCGGCGGGCGAGCCTTGCCTCCAAGTCTATACGATGAAGTCGGGAAAGCGCGACAGGTTAGTCATAGCGCTTCATTGCGAGCCCGTGGAGCGCAAGCAGGCGAAACGATTCACAGTTTTGCTTACCCCGAGAAACTCCGCCTATACGGTTCGCGAGGTTCGCGAGATTCAGTTCGCAGGCTTCGCCAAAGCTCACAGAATTCCAAGCTAAGCTAAAACGCGGAATACGCGGAAGTTTTTTCCGCGTATTCCGCAATTTGCGTCTTTCCGTGCGCTTAACTTGATCATCCCGCCGTTGTCACGAACCTGAATTCGAAATTGCTCGCGCCTGAGAAGGCCTACGGATGAAATATTCTCTGAAGCCAGGTTTTGGACGTCGCAAGTGAAGAACGGGACAGGGCCGATACCCGTCAGCAAACTGGCGATGATCGCGATCCGGGTGAGGTACCTAAGTTTTACTGGGCCTCCGACTCACAGGTCGCTAGCCTCGCGCATCGCCCAGGATCATGGATCCGGGCCGACGGGTATCGGCAAAGCTGAACAACATAGTAGAAAAGAGCGATTCAACCTCTCTCCGCAATTAAGCAGAGGCAATCTCTGTTCCATTCCGTGAGACTGTGAAGCCAGACGTTTTCACCTGGTTTACCGGCGCCATGTCGTGTGAAGGGGGAATCTTCCGGGGAAATATTCGCAGGCAGTGAGGAAAATGCGGCGGTCATTGCCGAAAATTCCGTCCTGGCGATGAAGAGCTCCCTCCCTTTCCAATGACCAATACGGGCGAGAATTGTGATAATAGTCCAGGTAGTCCCGCAAGATTCGGCGCAACTGGTCTTCACCGATGATGACCAGATGGTCGGGACACTCTCGGCGAAAGGTCAGGATTTTGCGAGCTTTGCTTCCTGTTCCTGCTCCGCGTTCTCCTTCGTCTTAAAGGAATCAGATTTCGAGGGAAGTGAGTAGCCCTCCGATAAAATCTTCCGGGCTCTGGCTATTCCATCGGCAAGGGTGGGCTGAATATTATCGTCGCCTAGATGGCGGTGAAACTCGGCCTGACCCATCAACTTGGCCGGCTGCTCTCTCATCCCGCACAAAATGAGGGTGCGGCCGGTCCGGTGCAGCTTGTTCGCCAGGCCTTCCAACGCATGTAGCCCGGTGGCATCGATAGTTGTCATATTGCGAACCCGCAACAGGACGACTGGAGGAAGCGAATCGATCTGTTCTTCAATGAGTGTGAGCTTGTCAGTAGCCCCGAAGAGAAACGGCCCGTGAATGCGAAATACTTTGACGCCTTTCGGGATTTCATTGGTTTGCAGGCTGTGAGCAAAGCCTTCCTCGACATATTCCGATGTCACCTCCGAGACCGTGGTCGAGAGTGTCACTTTCCGGATGTAGAAGAGCGCCGCCAGAATCATTCCAACCTGAACGGCCACCGTCAGGTCGGCAAAGACGGTCAGCGCAAAGGTCATCAACCAGACGCAAATATCGGCTTTGCTGAGTTTCAGAATCGCCGGGATCTCCCGCCATTCTCCCATATTGTAGGCGACTACCATCAGAATCGCCGCCAGCACACACAGCGGAATATGCCTGGCTAGTGGTGCCGCCAATAACAGCACCAGCAGCAGCGTGACCGCATGCAGCATGCCAGCGACCGGCGTCCGGGCTCCGGACCGGATATTGGTTGCCGTACGCGCAATGGCCCCGGTCGCCGGAAGCCCGCCAAAGAGCGGCGACATAATGTTGGCCACGCCCTGCGCGAAAAGCTCCATATTCGGATTGTGTTTGTCCCCCGACATGCGATCAGCCACTACCGCCGAAAGGAGCGATTCGATGGCGCCCAGCATGGTCACCGTAAACGCCGGGGCCAGCAGGGTCAGGAAGAGGTCAGGCCGGAAAGCCGGAATCGTCACCGAGGGCAGGCCGGAGGGAATGCCGCCAAAACGGGTTTCAATCGTATCCAGTGGCAGTTTCAGCCACCACGCGACTGCCGTTCCGATCACCAAAACGACGATCGCCCCCGGCACTTTGCGGGCCAGCCACATCATGACGATGATGATGGTCAGCGCGCTGAACGACATCACCGTGGCCGGAACCGAGATCGCATTCCAATGCTGAACGATCGTCCTCATGCGCTCGATAAATTCCCCAGGCACATTCTCGATGCGCATCCCGAACAAATCCTTGATCTGTGTGCTGGCAATCAGGACGGCGATTCCATTTGTGAAGCCGATGACCACCGGGCGCGGGATATACTTGACTGCAGTTCCCAACCCTGTCACACCCAAAATGACCAGCGCGACCCCCGCCATGAGGGTGCACATAAAGAGCCCGTCCAAGCCGTATCTGGCGACGATTCCGGAGACCACCACCACAAAAGCCCCGGTCGGTCCTCCAATCTGCGTTTTTGAGCCGCCGAGCGCGGAGATCAGAAAACCCGCGATAATCGCGCAATAGATTCCCGACTGCGGCAGCACTCCCGAAGAGATGGCGAAGGCCATCGCTAACGGCAAGGCGACCAGGCCGACAGTGAAACCGGCAATCAGGTCTGACGTGAATTTCCGCAGATTGTAATCTCGGAGGGAAACAATTGACTTGGGAAGAAAAGATTCTTCATCGGTAAAGAACTTCATAGGTTCGGCGACTTTCTATATCTCCCGGAGCATTGCCAGCGATTCTTCAAGGTGGGTCTGGAAGTATTTTCGCATGACGTCCAGCACTTCAATCAACATTGAATCACGAAGCGAATAAAAGACCTGATTTCCTTCCTTGCGGCTGGTAACGAGGCGATGAGCGCGAAGCAACGCCAGATGCTGTGACGCATTGGCGGGCTCGACGCCCGTCTGTTCAAGAATTCCACTCACCGCCATCTCTCCATCTCGCAGACACTCAATGATGTGTATCCGGGTCGGATGCGCCAGGACTTGAAACACTTCCGCTTTGAACCGGCGCAACGCTTCCCGATTCTCCCGTTGATTTTGCATGTCAGCGCTCTTCTTGCTTCGACCAGGCATGACTATAGCATATTACCAGTTGCGAAATTTCGCAACTGGTAATATGGGTTTTGTCTAAAACAGCGCCGGACCCGAGCATCGGCAATCAGCCTCAATTTCTACGGCAAATGGGCGACGGATATATTGGGGCCGTAATTCATACTGGCGTCCGGCCAGCAATACAAACTTATTCGATCACGAGGAAAGAATGATGAGGTTGAAAAATATCAAGCGTCGAGTATTGCCGGTTAATCTGCGATTAACCGCTCACTTAACCTGAGACTAAGCGCTTGCGACCTATGCGGATAAGTGGTTCGCCACGCAATTAACGGTTAAACGAGACTTTGTCCAATGTGAGATCTCACATTGGACAAAGTCGAGCTAAATACCCGCGTCGAGCCGATAGTAATTCAACACATCATCGCGCCAACCGCCTTGCCCCTGTCCGACGCCGGCAAAGTCCTCGACAAACTCGATGGCGGAAACCCACTTCGCCATCTTGTAGCCCAACTGGCTCTCAACCCGGAGGCGCAGCGGCGCGCCGTGGTTCAACGGGAGCGGCTCATCATTCATTTCGTACGCAAGAATCGTCTGTGGCTTTCGGGCGAGCGCCAGGTCGATCACTTCGTAGTAGTAGCCATGCCCCGGCCTTTCCCATTTGTCATCCAGCGTGCGGAAGACGAGGTATTTCGCCGCGGGCGATGGCCTGCACAGTTCGATCAGGTCGGAGACCGCCACACCGCCCCATTGCGCGAAGAACGTCCAACCCTGAATGCAGGTGTGCAATGTCGTCTGCGTTTTCTTAGGCAGTTTCCGCAATTCGTCCAGCGACAGATTCAACGGGCGCTCGACCAGGCCGCCGATCTCAAGCCGGAAGTTCTCGAAGTTCGTCGAAAGGTGTTTCTGAAACGCCGCATCCCTCGGCGGACGACCATTGACCCTGGCATAAGGTGAACGGCGGTTATAATTCTGTTTGGACCGCCAGTGATGAAACAGAAGCCAACGCATCTGGTCGATGCCTATTTCAAGCCGCTTTTTGATCTTCATTGGGCGCCGCAGCGAGAGCAAAGTCATCACGACGTGGTAGAGGATGACCAGGGCGATTCCGGTCAACCCGATCCCGATCGCAAGCCTGTGCGACTTGTTCTCGTCTCCGAGCGCGATCTTCGCCATCTCGGGGCCGAAACCGTGCCAGATGACAAGCGTCACGTGGAAAATGATGAACAGCGCGTAAAGACAGATCCCCAGGAAGTGCAAACTTCGCACGGACTGGCGGCCTCCGAATAGCTTAAGAAACCAGGGAAAGCGCGCGGCCAGAGCCGGCGACATGGCGACGCCGGTGATGATCTGAATTGGCGTCAGGATGAATATCAGGCCGAAGTAAGTGAGTTGTTGAAGCGGGTTGAATGGTTCGCCGTCCGGCGGGATCTGGAATTGCAGGTAGACCGTCAGGGCGCTCCACGCGTTCGGAATGATCTCCCAGGAGGTTGGGACGAGGCGGCGCCATTGCGACGTGGCAAACATGCAGGCGATATAGACCGCGCCGGTAACGAGCCAACCGGCGCCGGACCAGAAATGCCAGTGCCTGCCCAGCCCGAGGTTGTTCCGTCCAGGCAGCGCTATCCAGGAGTTGAGCGGAGTGATTTCATCCTCCGCGGTCCACAACTCCGTCTCCGGCATTCGCCCCTTTGTCAGCCTCAACCATTCGCTTCCCGTCTGGCAGTCATCGTTCCAGTAAAACTTCGGATGCGCCCCGATAATCTCGATTCCACTGCGGATGAGCAGCGTGATGAACAGGAAGTTGAAGAAGTGCGTCAGACGAATCCACAGAGGAAAGTAGTCTCCGATCATTCGGTTCATTCGTACCACGATTCCGGGCGACTTTCATTTTTTCTGCTCCTTCGCTTTTTGCTTCTCGCCGAGCGTTTTTTGCAGAAGCTCCAGCGTATTCTTTTTGGCCTCCTCCGGCGACTGACCGGCGGCTTTCGAGGCCTCCTCGAAAGTTTTATTGGTGATGTTCTTTGG
>DASUFM010000544.1:0-6026 GCA_036274535.1 Blastocatellia bacterium | reverse complement strand
GTCGCTGACGCGACTGGGAATGGTTTTCATATTCGGACCGTGCGTTAATGGTCTTTGATTATTAACTGCAACCACAATCAGTCATTGAAATGAGGCGGGACAATTTAAATGTGTCCCACCAATCAATCGGTGAGAAAAAGTGGGACACATTTAAATTGTCCCACTGTGTGGTTGCGCTTAATTTTCAAACGCCATAAACGCACGGCTACGGTCACCAGGTCGCTCCGCGACCGAAGAGATCGTCCGCAGGCTGAAAAGGCGAAATGCCAGTTCGCTACCGCTCGCGGCGCCGACTCGGCGAGCCTTACACGTTTTTTTGATGAAGCATATCTATCGAAAGAGAAAACTGGCCCTGGCGTTTTCGCTCGCGCTGGGAGCGTTTGCGGCGTTCGGGGTTGCGCGCCCGGCGGCGCCAGGCGAACAGTCCCAGCGGGGCAAGGTCTGGAGGCCAACCAAAATTCCCGCCGGCGTCAATTTCGTCGGCAGCCAGGCCTGCGCTGAATGCCACAAGGACAAGGTTGCGGTTCAGGAAAAAAGCTCGATGGGACTGGCGTTGGAGCTTGTGGCGAAAGCGTCGGTCCTCAGCTCTCGCAAGCGTATGGAATTCCGCGACGGCAAGTTTTCTTATGAGATCGTTCGCAACGGCGATCAGAGCGTCTACACCGTGACGGACGGGAGAGAAACTATTTCAGAGCCGATCCTCTACAGCTTCGGGCAGGGGAAAGCCGGGCAGACTTATTTACTCGAATACGCCGGCGATTATTACGAAAGCCGCGTGAGCTTTTACGCCGACATCGAAGGATTGGATCTGACGCTGGGTTATCAGGAAACGCGCCCTCAATCGGCTCCGGAAGCCCTGGGCCGGAAACTTCCACGGGACGAAGTCATGCAATGCTTCAATTGCCACTCGACCGGCTCAGTCAGCGGCAATCAGTTGCATCTTGAAAAACTGGTTCCCGGGATCAGATGCGAGGCGTGTCACGGCCCCGGCGCCGAGCACGTGGCGGCGGGCAGAGAGAGGCTGCCGAACAAGGATAAGATTTTCAATCCGGCGAGGCTCGGCGGCGATGAACTGGCCCAGGATTTCTGTGGCGCATGTCATCGCAGCGCCGAAGAGATAGTCATGGCGCCGAAGCGGATCGGCATCAATGGCGTCCGCTTTCAACCATATCGCATCTTCGGCAGCAAGTGTTACTCCGACGATCGCAGGATAAGCTGCACGGCGTGTCACGACCCGCACGACTCGACCTCCCATGACATGGCTTATTACGACGCGAAATGCCTGGCCTGTCATGTCCCCGGGCGAGGATCAGGCGCTCCGCCGAAGCCCTCACAACCGGACGAAGGGCGTGGCGCGCCGCGCTGCAAAGTCGAATCGAAGAACTGCTCGTCGTGTCACATGCCGAAGGTCGATCTGCCCGGCTCGCATTTCAAATTCACAGATCATCGGATTCGCGTCGCCAAACCAGGCGAGACCTATCCTTATTGATCATAATTTACATGAAGCATGTGCGAATTAAAGTTGAATACAAGTCGCCCACGTAAAATGGCGACAGCCTTTGGAGTGCGGTAGCTCGGTACCGCTTTGGTAGTCATCTGCGGATTCTACAGACTTCCGGGACAAGCAGCTCAGGTGGCTTCCTTTCCGATCATTGCCAAAGTATCGAAGTGGACTACCAAAGCGGTACCGAGCTACCGCACTCCAAAGGCTCCGCCGATCCGATTCATGCGCATGCCTCATTCAAATGGGGAAACAGTGAAATTTCTATTGTTCGTGATCATCATTGCCGTCTGCCTGGCCGTTCAACCGTTTTCCGTTCCGAGGGCGCAGAACGACTTGACGACGCAAGCCGTGACCTTCGTGGACGTGACAAAGGCCGGCGGCATAACCTGGACGCACGACAACGGGCGTTCGGACGCGCGCCATCTGCCTGAAACCTGCGGCGGCGGCGGGCTGTTCTTCGATTACAACAACGACGGACTGATGGACATCTACCTCGTCAACAGCGGCCCGTCGGACTTTTTCACGCCGAAGACGCCGATCAAAAACGCCCTCTATCGCAACAACGGCGATGGTGCATTTACCGACGTGACCGAAAAGGCCGGGGTCGGCTGTGGCCAGATGGGACATTTCGGCATGGGCGCGGCGGCGGCCGATTTCGACGGTGACGGCTGGCAGGATTTGTATGTGACCAACTACGGTAAGAACGTCCTGTTCCGCAACAACGGCGACGGGACGTTCGCCGACATAACCGAGAAAGCCGGAGTCGCGGCGCCGAACTGGTCAACATGCGCGACGTTCTTCGACTATGACAACGACGGCAAACTCGACCTGTTCGTATCGAGTTTCGTGCAATACAGCGCGACGGGCAGTCTGTTCTGCGGCGACAATCGTCTGGGCAGGCGTTATTATTGCATCCCGCGCGTCTTCAAACCGCGGCCGAGCTTCCTGTTTCATAACGACGGCGGCGGTAAATTCAGCGATGTGAGCAAAGCGTCGGGGATCGCGAATTCGCCCGGTAAGTCGTTCGGCGCGGTCGCCACGGACGTCAATAACGACGGATTGTTGGACCTCTTCGTCGCGAACGACACGATGGCCAATCACCTGTTCGAAAACAAAGGCGCCGGCAAGTTCGAAGAGATCGGGCTGGCTTCCGGCGTCGGCTACAGTGATGCGGGCAGCCCGCGCTCGGGAATGGGCGTTGACGCGACCGATTTCAACGGCGACGGGTGGCAGGATTTGTTCGTCGCCAATATCGACCAGGAACTCTTCAGCCTTTACCGCAACGAGAAAGACCTGACCTTCACTGACCAGGCGGGCGAAATAGCTCAGGCGACGCGACTGTTGAGCGGCTGGGGATTGAAGTTCTTCGATTACGACAACGACGGCGACCCCGATCTGATCCTTGCCAACGGCCACCCGGACGACATGGTCGAGATACAGGCGGCGAAGGTGAAATATAAAGAGCCGCTGCTGATGTTCGAGAATGTCAACGGCAAATTCAAAAACGTCAGCGCCCGATCTGGCGAAGTGTTCAAACGCGACTTCCCCGCGCGCGGACTGTCGGTCGGCGACATGGATAACGACGGCGATATCGACATACTGATCATCAACAACGGCGGCGCGCCGATTCTGCTGCGTAACGAAGGCGGGAACAGAAACAACTGGCTGGGGCTACAGCTCGTCGCTACGAAAAGCAATCCCGGCGCGGTCGGCGCGATCATCACGTGGACGGCCGGCGGCGTGAAGCATTCGCGCTTTAAGACCAGCGGGGGCAGTTATCTGGCCTCACACGACCCGCGCGAAATCCTCGGCGCCGGTCAGGCGGCGAAGATTGACAGCGTCGAGATCAAATGGCCCAGCGGCAAGGTGGACAAGCTCGCGAATCCGCCGATCAATCAGTACATCAAAGTCGTCGAAGGCGAAGGCATCGCCAGGACATCCGCAACCGCGTCGGCAAAACAGCAATGACCGGATCGAGAGGGAGCGTCGATGAATCTTAAGGTCGTAATATCGCCAATAATTGTTTTCATTGCCCTGCTTTTCTATTTTCCCGCCCAGGCGCAGCGGCGCCAGGCCAGACCCGCGGCCCAACCAGACAAAACTCAGGCCAAAACGCAGGTGAACTTCGCTCAGTTGAAAGCTCAGGCCGATGAGGCGCGCGAAGCCGGACGCCTGGAAGACGCCATCGGGCTTTATCGCAAAGCCGTCGCGTCGAAACCAAACTCGGTCGAATGCTGGTGGTATCTGGCCACGCTGCTTTATGACCGCGATCGGTACGCCGAAGCGATTCCGGCCTTCAAACGAGTGAGCGAGTTGCAGCCACAGGCTGGCGCGCCGTTCGTGATGCTCGGATTGTGCGAGTTCAGAGTCGGCAATTACGACAATGCCCTCGGTCACATTCGACAGGGAAGGCAAATAGGCATTGGAAACAACCATGACCTCGACATGGCGATGCGTTATCACGAGGGAATGCTGCTGCTTCTCAAGGGCGACTTCGAGACGGCGCAAACCATCTTCGACGGGCTGAGCTTTGAGAACGTCAATCGTGAAGACCTGATCATCGCGCATGGGCTGGCTGTCCTGCGACTGCCGATGCTTCCTTCTCAAGTAGCGCCCGGTTACCGGGATCGCGAAATGATCCGGCGCGCGGGTTTCGCGGAGCATCTGTCGGCGCAGGCGAATCAGGGTGACGCCCGGCGGGAATATGAACGCCTGGCCGCCGATTACCCGAAAGCGCCTGGCGTGCAATACGCTTGCGGACGTTATCTGCTCACCCAGCGCGACGACGAGGGAGCAATCGCGGCTTTCAAAAAAGAGATAGAAAACTCCCCGAACCATGCGCTGGCCAGACTTCAGATCGCATACATCCACATGAGAAACAAAGAAGCCGAAGCGGGATTGAAGTTCGCGCAGGAAGCCGTTGACCTGCATGCGCGCCTCCCGCTTGGACATTACGTCCTCGGCAGAATCCTTTTTGAAATGGGTGAGAACACAAGAGCAGTTGAGGAACTGGAAACCGCGCGACGCCTCGCCCCGAACGAACCGAGGGTTCATTTCACGCTCTCACGCGCTTACGCCAGGGCCGGGCGCAAGGCCGACGCCGATCAAGCGCGAGAGACCTTCGCCCGTTTGAACAAGATCGCCGAAGAAGCCACCGCCAAAGGTTACGTTCGCGGCGAAGCCATTGACGAAAACCCTGAGAAAACCAAACCCGATTCGCCTCGGTAGTAAAATAGGTGGGACACATCCATATTGTCCCACTTTTGCCAGCAGTATCGCTTGGGACACCGCCGGTGAACTGTAGAGGTCTTTCCCCTGCTTACCTCTGCGCCCTCCGCGGTGAGTTGCGCCAATCTTGGTTGCTTTGATTTAAATTCTGTGAGACAAAAATTCACATCAATCCCTGCCCGCGCGATGCGGTAATGCGAAAGATCGTAAAGAACGCGCCTGATAATTATCTTCCGACTCTTTGACCTCAATGAATTGATTGACTTTGACGTTCTGAAAGACCTGCCGCGAGCCGCCAGCGGGCCAGGAGATTTCCATTATGTCAATCCGCCGGGCGCGGCCAAGCCCTATCTCCTGCCGCAATGACGAAGCGCCGAACGAGCCGCCGCTGGTGACTTCTCGATAGCGCAGCGACTTCCGCCCGTTCGCGTCGGTCAGTGTCAGCTTGATCTTCGCGCCGATGGCCGCAGGGTTACTCTTCGCGCCGGTGAGGTTGATCGAAATCCAGTTGTTCAGGCCGCCAGGATTGGCGAAAAGGACTTTGTTGTAGTAATCCCCGGGCACGAAGCCGCCGACGTTGACGTAAATGTCTTCATCGCCGTCGTTGTCGATGTCACCGAAGGCCACGCCGTGACCTTTCTGCAAATGTCCCGCGCCTGTGGCCGCGGTCACATCGGCGAATCTTTTCCCCGCCTGATTGCGAAACGCGAAATTTGGCGTCAGCGCCGCGTACGACGGCGCGCCGGTTCCGAGGTAAATATCGAGGAAGCCGTCGTTGTCCAGATCGCCGAAGTTCGCGCCCATCGTCGGAACCACACGGTTCAACCCGACCTCATTCGTCACGTCCTGAAATCCGCCCTTGCCGTCATTGTGATAGAGCTTCATCGTTTCGGCATGCGGCGCCAGGCGCAGAAAACCGCGAGCGACTTCGGTCACCGAAGGCGCGAAGCTGGCCACAAAGAGATCGAGCCATCCGTCGTTATCATAATCAAAGAACCACGTCGTGAAACTCATTATCGGCTTTTCGACGCCGAGCCGTTTACCGACTTCCTCGAACGTCCCGTCGCCGCGATTGTGATAAAGAAAATTCTCTTCGCCGTAATTCGAAACGTAGAGGTCGGGATAACCGTCGTTGTCGTAATCGCCCCAGGCCGCGCCTTTGGTGAACGCCGCGCGGCCCACGCCGGCTTTCCGCGTCACGTCTTCAAATGTTCCGTCGCCGCGGTTGCGGAACAACTGGCTCGGCGTCTCTTCGTGACCGACGAAGACGTCCAGCCAGCCGTCGTTGTCGTAA
>DASUFM010000543.1:0-2744 GCA_036274535.1 Blastocatellia bacterium | reverse complement strand
ACCTGCGCGGCCGAATCACCAACTGGAACGGGGCGCTCGAACAGATTTACGGCCTCAAGCGCGAAGACGTCATTGGCCACCGCATCACAGAGGTCTTCCAATCTGAAATGCTTCACACTCTGCGCGACCTGATGGAGCGCGGCGAATGGCGCGTAGGCGAGCCGGTCAACGTCTACAAATTCCGCGCCCGTTCCGCCGACGGCCGCGATCTGACATTGAACATCTCGCTCGCCGCGCTGCAAAGCAAGACCGCCGAGATCGAAGGTTCGCTCGTCGCGATCGAGGACGTGACCGAGCGCGTCGGACTCGAAGCGCAGTTGCAGCAATCCGACAAGCTGTCGTCAATCGGGCTGCTCGCCGCCGGCGTCGCTCATGAGGTCAATACTCCGCTCGCCGGCATCTCGTCCTACTCGCAGATGCTGATGCAGCAGATCCCCGACAACGACCCGCGGCGACAGTTGCTCGAAAAGATTCATCGCCAGACTTCGCGCGCCTCGTCGATCGTCAACAACCTGCTCAATTTCTCGCGCGTGACCGAAGCGCGTTACGCTCCAGTTGACCTGAACCGCGTTATCGACGACACGATCCAGTTGCTCGAAGCGCAATTGCGCAACACCGAGATCGAGGTCGTTCGCCGCTACGCCGATGAACTGCCGCCCGCTTTCGGCGACGGGCCGAAACTCCAACAGGTGCTGATGAACCTGATCCTCAACGCGCGCGACGCCATGCCGCAGGGAGGCAGGCTCGAAATTTCGACCGAGGCGGATGAAGACTCCGTAGTAATCGAAGTCCGCGACACAGGCCTCGGCATCGCGCCGGAACACCTGGCGAAAATCTACGACCCCTTCTTCACCACAAAGCAGATCGGCAAGGGAACCGGACTCGGCCTGGCCGTCAGTTACGGCATCATCAGCGACCACGGCGGCCACATCGACGTCGAAAGCAATCTGGGTGAAGGAACGCGATTCCAGATCACCCTCCCTCTGGCCGGCGCCCGCCAAATGTTCGCCGCGGCGAGCGATTGATATTTTTCCCACCCGCGGGACTGTCTTCGCAATCGCGCTCCCGCTAAGACAGTCCTGATCGGACGGCGCATTTTCCTTTGCGAATTTTGCTTTCATCGGTTAAATTGCAATCACGTAGCTTCCCAAACGATCGCGACCCTCATTCAATTAATTAAAGGAGGTGTGTTCACTAATGAAACGCCGGGCCTTTCTTGGTCTGCTGTCAGCAACTACCGCAAGCGTTGTCACTCCCTCCGCTTTCGCCGGTAAATCGAGTGACATAATACAAGCTGTAGGCGCCGACCTCTCGCCGGCGTCGGCCTTATCGTCTGATGAAGCCGTACGCTTTATCGTTTTTGGCGATTCGGGCAAGGGAGATAACGCTCAATATGAGCTGGCGCATACGATGGTGGCGCATCACTGGAATCAATTTTACGATACGGCTTTGATGCTGGGCGATAACATTTATCCCGACGGCAATCCGGCGGATTTACGGGCCAAATTCGAAGGGCCATACGCGGAGTTGCTCAATCGCGGCGTCTCATTCCACGCCACATTGGGCAATCATGACGTCAAGAAAGGGCGAGAAGCGCAGATCAATTACCCGAATTTCAACATGGGTGGGCGCGCTTATTACTCATTCACCAAGGGCGACGGGATTGTGGAATTCTTCGCGATCGACTCGACTCGTTTCGAGGTTCGGCAGCGAGAGTGGCTTGAAGAAGCGCTTCAGGCGTCGCAGGCGAAATGGAAGGTCGCCTATTTTCACCACCCGCTCTACTGCTCGGCCGACAGACACGGGTCTGACCTCGATCTGCGGGCGCAAATCGAGCCTTTGTTTGTCAAATACGGCGTGGACGTGGCGTTCTCAGGCCACGATCACGTCTATGAACGCGTCAAACCACAACAGGGCGTGCAGTATTTCGTCTCCGGCGTGGGCAGCAAGCCGCGCCGCGGAGACCTGGATCGTAAAAATCATTGTTTCGCCGCCGGCAATGACCAGATCAGCAGCTTTATGTCGATTGAGCTTACGGCGGAGAAGTTCAATTTCAGTACAATCGATGCGACCGGCAAGGTGATAGACAGCGGCGAACTCACGTCGCGAGCCGTCACTACGCTGAGCTCATAGCGCTTTGGCGGCGCCGCTGCGGAAGTGAGAACCCGAACTGAAGACGTGAAGCCGCCGGGCATCTGGCATCGGATATTGAGCATCGAACGGCGTGGGAGAAAACATTATCTCCCCGTGTGACAATAGCCAATAGCCGATAATGCCCAATGAGATCGCTAACCGTGTATTTCGGTAAAAAGGCGTGGCGTGAGTAAAGACGCGGTGTTTTGCGCCTTTACTCACGCCACGCCATTTATATGGGAACTTTTGGAAATGCAAGGATCAACTCGGATGACTCCCCGTATTCGTTCGTTACCGCTGCTGCTACTGTCGCTCGCCGGCTTTGTCGCCGTACGCGCCCAGAATTCACTCCCGACAATCGCCATCACCGGAACAGTCCTCGATCAGAATGCGGCGGCCCTCGCCGGAGCGCAGGTTACGCTGAAAGGGAGCGAGCCGTCTCGCGCTCTCTCGGCTATAACAGACGCTTCCGGCGTGTTCCGTTTTGAGAAACTGAACGCCGGCGTCTATGAAATCCTGGTTACCAGAGAAGGGTTCAAGCCGGCGACGGCTCGCGTTACGATCGGCGGTCGGGCGCCTGCCCCATTGCGAATCATAATGCCGGTCGGCGA
>DASUFM010000542.1:0-4163 GCA_036274535.1 Blastocatellia bacterium | reverse complement strand
TCATCGCCGACCGGTTGCTTTATCGCCACTGGGATTCGTTCAAACGCGGCAAACGCTCGCACCTGTTCGTCACGTCAATTGAAGGCGGCGACCCGAAGGATTTGACGCCTGGCGATCACGATGTCCCGCCGTTCAGCCTGGGTGATCCGACGGCTTTCGATTTCGCGCCGGATGGCAAAGAGATCGTCTTTGCCCGCAACACCGATAAAGTCGAAGCCACCAGCACCAACAACGATCTTTTCATCGTTTCGGTCAATGGCGGAGAGGCCAGGCGAATCACCGGCGATAATCCAGGCTCCGACACGACGCCGCGCTATTCGCCTGACGGCAAATACATCGCCTACCGTTCACAGACCCGTAACGGCTATGAATCCGATCGTTTCCGGCTGATGCTCTATGACCGCAAGACGGGAACATCTAAAGAGCTTTCGAGCGGCTTCGACCGCTGGGTGGGCGAGTTTGCCTGGGCGCCGGACAGCCAGAATATCTTCATCGTCGCCGAAGACCGCGGGCGCGAACTTGTCGGCCTCGCGTCCATTAACGGCGGCGTCAAGCCCGTCATCGAGAAAACCGCCAGCAGCGGCGTCACGATTTCGAGCGACGGCAAGACGCTGGCCTTCACGCGGTCCAGCCTGGCGCTCCCCGCCGAAGTCTTCGCGGCAAACAGCGACGGGAGCGGCGCCCGCCAGCTCACGCGGTCCAACGCCAATCTCCTGGCCCAACTGGATCTGGACAAAGGCGAAGATTTTGAATACGACGGCGCGCTCAAATCAAAAATTCACGGCTTCATTGTCAAACCGCCGCAATTCGACAAATCGAAAAAATATCCAATGGTTCTGCTCATCCACGGCGGGCCGCAGGGCGCGTGGCTCGATTCGTGGGGCTATCGATGGAACCCACAGATGTGGGCGGCGCGCGGCTATGTCACGGTGTTGATCAATCCGCACGGCTCAACCGGCTACGGCCAGGCCTTCACCGAACAGATCAGCGGCGACTGGGGCGGCGCCGCTTACGAAGACCTGATGAAAGGAGTCGATCACGTCATCAAGCTTGGCTACGTCGATCCGAACCGTATTGGCGCGGCTGGCGGCTCGTACGGCGGATACATGGTCAACTGGATTCTGGGCCACACGGATCGTTTCAAAGCGCTGGTCTCGCACGCGGGCGTTTACAACCTGACCAGCATGTACGCGACCGAAGAACTGTGGTTCACCGATTGGGAGTTCAAAGGCACGCCGTGGGACAACCCGGAGCTTTACGCGAAATGGTCGCCGCACCTGAGCGCCAAAAATTTCAAGACGCCGACGCTGGTCGTTCACGGCGAACTGGATTATCGCGTGCCGGTCGGCGAAGGACTGCAACTCTTCTCGACCTTGCAGCGCAAAGGCGTTCCGTCGAAACTGCTCTATTACCCCGACGAAGGTCACTGGGTTCTGAAACCGCAGAACAGCGAACTCTGGTACAAGACCGTGCTCGACTGGTTCGATCAATGGCTGAAGCCAAACGCATCGACGGCTTCCCGCTAAGACTATTGGAAATTAGGTATTGGGTATTGGGTATTGTTATCGCAGGAGAAAACGATCTCTCTCCTGCTTTCCAATGGCCAATATCCAATATCCGATGGCTTTGCGCTATGAGCGCAGTGGGTCTTTCAAATGACCGATGACCAGTGACTATCGCCTTCTTACCCTCTCGCCGGACTGTTCTCTTTCTTTGTTTAGTTCGATCATATCGACGTTCTCGGCCGAGTCGCCTAGCAGGTGGCGGCAGAAATAATCCGCGCGAATCCAGAAGAAGTAGTTGGTCGCGTCGGCGTAACCGTGACGCTTGCCCGGGATGATGAAGAAGTCGAACCGTTTGTTCGCCTTGATCAGCGCGTCGGCCATTCGCAGCGTGTTGGCCGGATGGACGTTGTTGTCCATGTCGCCCGTCACCAGCAGAAGATGGCCTTTCAGGTTCTTCGCCAGTTCTGAATTCTTTTCGATGTCGTATTCGAATTTGATATTGCCGTCCTTGTCGACGACTTCCCTGACGCCGTGATGTTTCTCGCTCCAGTTCTTGTTGTAGACGTTGTTTTCGTGGTTGCCTGAGGACGAAACCGCCACTTTGAAGAAATCCGGATAGACCAGCATCGCGGCGGTCGACATAAAACCGCCGCCCGAATGGCCGTAGATGCCGACGCGGTCGATGTCGATGAACGGATTGCGGCGGGCCAGTTGCTCGATGGCGGCCTTCTTATCCGACAGACCGTAATCGCGCAGGTTGCCGTAGCCGTAGTTGTGATACCACTTCGACCGCTGCGGATTGCCGCCGCGATTGCCGACCTCTATGACAATGAAGCCGAACTGCGCGAGAGTGATCCGGTCATTTCGCGGCGTGAACGTCTTGGTCACGCTCTCGGTCTGCGGGCCGGGGTAGACGAAGGCTATGATCGGGTACTTCCGATTCGGGTCGAAATCGAAAGGTTTGTACATCACGCCGTAAAGATCGGTGACGCCGTCATCGGCCTTGACCTTGAACGGCTCGGGGAATTTGAACCCGGCCTCCGCCAGCGCCGCCAGGTCGGTCTTTTCCAGTTCCATCACCACATTGCCCAGTTGATCGTGGAGCGTCGATTTCGGCTCGCTGTTGACGCGCGAGGAATTGTCCACGAAATATTTGCCGGAATCCGACGCCAGCGCCGCGTGCGACGCGTCGCCCGGATTGAGCAATTTAAGGCCGCCGCCGTCAAAGCCGGCGCGGTAAAAGTGGTCATAGTACGGGTCTTCTCCCGGTTCGCGGCCGTTAGCGGTGAAAAAGATGGTCCGCGCCTTTTCATCAATCCGCTCGATCTCGTCGCAATAAAATTCGCCGGAGGTGATCTGATTTTTCAATGCGCCGCCGCCGTCGAAGAGATAATAATGCCCCCAGCCGTCGCGCTCCGACCAGTGGATCAACTCCTGTCCATTATTGACCAGCCAGAGCGGCTTGGTTTCGACATAAGTATTCAATCGCTCTTCGATCAGCGTCTTTACTTCACCCGTCGCGGTGTCGGCGACGCAGATGTCGACGCGATGCATGTCGCGGCTGGCTCTGCTGAAATACAGCTTGTCCGATGTGTCGCTGAGCCATTTCGGCTCCACCTGGGGGCCGCCCGGCCCGCGCTGCTGTTGTTGCTGCTGTTCCTGTCGCCGGTCCTGGTCACCGCGTTCAACTCTCAGGGTTCTGGCGCGCTCCCGTTCGAGCGGTGTGACGCGCGCGGTCGAGATCGCCACTGTCTGATCCTTGAACCTGTCGGCTTTGACTTTGACGCGTGTTTTCGACGCGAGGTCGAAAACTTCCAGGTTGGATTGCGGCACATTGACTTCGCCCGGCATCGCGTAGCGATAGGTTTCGAGCGTCGGGCGAGGTTGAGAGAGCGAATTGATCACCCAGAGGTCGGCGACTTTCCGCTGGTCGATTCGGTTGACGGCGATTTTGCGCGAGTCCTTCGACCAGTTGATATTGATCGCCGGGACGCGCGGAAATTTATCTTTGCCGCCGGTCCTGATCTGCCGCTTCTCCTCTTCAGTCAACCGGCGGGCGTAGCTGAAATGCTCTTCGCCGTCGGCGGTGATCCGGGTCTCGGCGATCGAGGCGTCGTCTTCTTTCTTCTGCGCTTTCGCGTAATTCTCCGCGTCCATCATAAACAGGTTATGGCCGCGCGCGAAGATGACGGTCTTCTCGTCAGGCGAGATCGATGCCCAGCGCGGCTTGCGGGGCGGCTGGAAATCTTCGAGCAGGGTGAGTTTTGCCGTCGCCAGATCGTATTCGAAGTAGAGTATCCTGTTTCCGGGCTGCGGCGGCTGTCCACGCTGCGCTCTATCCTGCCCGGCCCTGACTTGCTCTTCGGGGGCCTGCTCCAGATCGTCCTGCTCGTTATCCTCTCCGCTTCTGCCCTGCTCGGCTCTGGTGTCAATTTGAAGCTCTTTTTTCGCGCCGGGGATGTCCGCATCCCCTGGAACCGAGACGCCGAATTGAAAGGCGGAATCTTTCCTGACGAACTTGATTGTGTTGATCGGCAGGTGCAGCGCGTCATACGGAATGCGCGTCAGGCTGGTCAGCATCGCCGCCATTTTGGCGTTGTCAAAGAGGGGCGTTTTGACCTTGCGCAGCGGGTCGACAATGTAGAACTTCTTTCCCTG
>DASUFM010000541.1:0-5580 GCA_036274535.1 Blastocatellia bacterium | reverse complement strand
TCCTCGTTGAGCGTGATCAACTCCTCGTTGGCCGATTCCAGCTCTTCTTTCGAAGTCTCTAACTCCTCGTTGATGCTCTGCAACTCCTCGTTCGAGGACTGGGTCTCCTCGCTGGCGGACTGGAGTTCTTCGTTGGTCGCTTCGTACTCTTCGATCACCGATTGCAGGTGGTCGCGCGCGGCGGCCAACTCCTGATGCAATTGCTTGATCTTTCCGGGTATTCGTAGGCGCCTTTTATATCGTTGACCGACACGGAGAGGCACTGGCTTTGAGGATACGCATTGGCGACGGCCGCCAGTAGGTCGGAAGTGTACGTGGCAATGCCGCACTTGCGTGGCAAGTGATCGCCGACAAAGCTATCTTGCGGACTTTAGAGTTTTCTTTCATGAGGCGTTCCTTGCTATAGCGCGAAGCGCCTCCGGTTGAGAATTGCCATACCGGAGGCGCTTTGAGTAAAGGGGCGTCGGTTGCCCGAAAATACGCGATTTTAGTAGCGTGAGCGACCGCCGCCAAAGCCACCGCCACGACCGCCGCCGGAGCCGCCGGCACGATTCTCACGCGGCTTGGCTTCGCTCACGGTCAGACTGCGGCCATCGAGTTCCGAGCCATTGAACCTGGCGATCGCGGACTCGCCCTCGGACTTCGATGACATTTCCACAAAGGCAAAACCGCGCGAACGGCCGCTATCGCGGTCGGTCACCATCGAAACCGATTCGATCGAGCCTGCTTGAGAAAATAGTTGTTGGAGATCATCTTCCGTCGCGTTGAACGAGAGATTACCAACATAGAGTTTCATAGACATAGTGATACCTACATCCCTTACGGGAGATTAAGAGAAGCTTCGAATCAGGTGTGCTTTCGGGAAACGGTGGCAGCGAAGGCGCTTGATCGTACTTATATCGTACTTATACTTATAAAGAACGGCTTCTGAAGTTAAAGTTAGCCTGCTCTCGCACTATCCATGACGCCGCCAACGCCGCCGCTAAAACTTTAGAGGCATTTGGCGCATCCGTTGAGGCGTGAGAGAAGGGATGAACAATATAGATACTGAACTACCATGCGGAGATTTGCAAACAGGCGCCGTAGCCACTCTGTTATTTGTCTGAGAGCGGGAGGGCGACGAGGGGGAGGGAGGCCGTCATCTCGTAATGAGAAGCTGCGGTTTGTTCTATACTCCTTTAGCAGCGATCTTATGGAAGGTCGAAAGCGGCTGCAGTTGTTTTGTTCTTCAATGCCTACATTGTCACCCGGTCACGGGCTTACTGATCTCTTCACTTCCGAGCGCCAACACACGCTGGAGTTCTTTCCCCGACAACCCAAAAAAGACCGCCATCTGTTTAAGCTGCGCGCGCCCCGTGTAATCCGCCGGCGTGGCGAAAAAACGTTCGATGCCGGGCGTAAAATCGACGCAGCGCATCTTCTGTGGCGGCCGGTGGCCGGCAGCGCAACTACCATCCGCGTTCTGACGGATACAAAATTCACATAGCTTCATTGTGTTACCTCACTTCGCTCAACCCAGCAATTTTACGTTAGTTCTGCGCCGCAATATTACTTCTACTATTATACAGGGTTTTCAGTCGAATGGGCAGGCGCCCTTCGCTTTTGCCCAGTTTTTACAGTCCTGCGCGCGTGTCGATCACTATTCCGATGAGAACTGCGTAAGGAGCCGTTAGTAGGTTCTATGACTTACCTCGACAAAATGGGGCGCGAGACGGCAATCTTATTGTCCAAAGCGTGGCGGCTCGCCCGTCTTCAATCTAGATACTAGCTAATCGCACTGCTCGCGGCGTAGCTTTTCTCTTTCTGCCTTCCATTGCCGCCAAAGCCTACGCCTGCCGCGCGAGTCATCGGCGGCTCTTCTTCATTAAAGGTCGTTGTGCTCAGCGCGAAGTCTGGGCGCGCGTCTCAACTTGTCAGAGAATGGATTGACCCCGACTCATAGTTGACAAAGCCACCCAATAAGCATAGGGTGGCTAAGAACCGAGCTTAGCTCACTCTCTTTATCAGCTCTTCTGGGATTATCCAGACTCAGTCCTGTCCCATATGAGAGCTACTCGAAGCTTCACCTTGATGGCAAATCACGAGTAGCTCTCATATGGGACAGGACTGTGTTAGCCTTGACCCGAAGATGGCTTGCCACTGTAGCATTATTGGTATGAGTGAACCTGCATAACGCCGGATTAAGTGGTACGTTGTCGTATGAGCCTATGAACAAGGAGCCCTGCTATGAAAACGCTGCTCGTTTATCCGGAGTTTCCCGACACCTACTGGAGCTTCCGCCATGCGCTCTCGTTCGAGGGCAAGCGCTCGGCCTTCCCGCCGCTCGGCCTGTTGACCATCTCCGCCATGCTACCTGACGCGTGGGAGCGGCGGCTGGTGGATATGAACATCCAGCGGCTCAAGCGGTCCGACATCGAGTGGGCGGATGTAGTTTTCTGTAGCGCCATGCTCGTGCAGAAGGATTCGCTGCGGCGCGTCGTCGAGTTATGCAAGGCGGAGGGCAAGCGAATAGTCATCGGAGGACCGTATGTGACGACCAGCGCGGAGCGGTTACCACAGGCCGATCACATCTTCCTCGGCGAGGCCGAGGCCACCGTGCCGGAGTTCGTTCGCGACCTAGAGCGCGGCGTCCCCAAACGCGTCTACCAGGCCGCTGAGCGGCCGGCGCTCTCCGCGTCGCCCATCCCCGACTTCCATCTCGCCGACCTCAGACGCTACAGCGCGATGCCGGTCCAGTACTCGCGCGGCTGCCCCTTTCAGTGCGAGTTCTGCGACATCATCGAGATATATGGCCGCGTCCCACGCACGAAAAGCAATGAGCAGATGCTTGCCGAGTTGGATGCGCTTTTCCGCCTGGGCTGGCGCAGGATGGTTTTCATCGTTGATGACAACTTCATCGGCAACAAGCGCGACGTCAAGAAACTGTTGCCTGCATTGGCCGAGTGGTCGGAACGTCACGGGCGCCCGTTCTCTTTTATTACCGAAGCTAGCGTGAACCTCGCCGAGGACGATGAATTACTTGACGGGATGCGGCGCGCTCATTTCCGCCGCGTCTTTCTCGGCATCGAGACCCCGGTCGAGGCGAGCCTCAAGGAGGCTCAGAAGGGGCAGAACATGCGCCGCAACCTGCTCGATTCAGTCAAGAAGATTCAGAGCTACGGCATGGAAGTGATGGCCGGCTTCATCGTCGGCTTCGACAACGATCCCGATGACATCTTCGAGCGGCAGATCGAGTTTATCCGGGAGAGCGCTATTCCGCTTGCGATGGTGGGTTTGTTAACGGCGCTGCCAGACACCCAGCTCTGGCGGCGGCTCGAGCGCGAAGGGCGGCTGCTCCTTGAGAGCAGTGGGAACAATACCGACGGCTCGCTGAACTTTGTCCCCAAGATGGACGCCACGCGTCTCATCGAAGGCTATAAATCAATTATGCGCGCAATCTATAGCCCCGGCGAATATTATCAGCGCGCGCTCGATTGCCTGGAGCGGGTCGTCGCAGGCGCGCCCGAGGCGCAACGCAATAGGTTTACCAGCGACGTGGTGACTCTCTTTCGCGTCGTGCTGGCGCTCGGCGTGCGCGACCGCGCGCGCGGCGAGTTCTGGCGCTATTTACGCCGCGCCCTTACCCTGCATCACGAGAAATTCGCGGAGGCGATGAGACTGGCTGCGGTGGGCTATCACTTTCGCAAGTTAACCGAAGGACTCAATGGCTGAATCCGGGAGCCATGTCAGTAACAAACTGTTCGTTGTACAGATTTAGTTTCAAGCCTGGGCGCTCGCCGTTTCATTCGTAGCCTTTCTTGCCGTAGTACATCGCGTTATAGTTGCGCGCCCCGCAGTCGTCGTTTGATCCTTCACCTCCCGGCGTTTTCTCCGCCTTCGCGCGCACTTCGAGCCATTCGACTGCGAAGATCACGAAATTGGTCGGCTCGGTATCGTACTCTTCACAGACTGCAAGATGCCGGCGATAGTCGCTTGAACAAAGCCCCATCTGTTCGCCTGTTATTTCGGCAAGCAGGCGTTTTCGATTTTGCGTCTGTAGCGCGCTCTTTGACGCGCCTCTGGGTAATTGCATCATAGTTCCCCTTCTCTCTTTCTTGATATTCTTCGATTTGGGCATTCAAGACCTCAATGCATCGCTTTACCAGCGTGCGAAGAACCCCCTGTCGTTTTGCTGGAATCTCGAAGAGGTAGGGCGCACAGCGAAGCTCTTGTTTTGGCCTTGGTTACTACTACAGATCCCTATTCTGACGCGCCCCGGCAAATAGTCCTGATTTGACAATGCCATGCTTTTACCGCACTGTGGCAAAGAAAAGAGCATAGCTCACTCCTTTTTCAGTTCCTCTGGAATTCACCAGATTACCTGAAGCACATAGCTCACCTTCCGGCGGAGCTTCAATGACAGTCAATTCTTATTGGCTCAAAAGCTCCCGCTCAAGGAGCCAATGCCTCCTGACAGCGCGCCGGTCGTGACGGGCGATCTATACCAGACCGGGACGTCCGCTCAGGGCCCGCTCATTACCTGACATCTTGACAGTGGGCTATCAGAAGGCAGGTTGAAGATCGAGTGAGAATTATGACTATTAACCTGATAGATCTGGCGGAAGCAGGCGAGCGCCTGGACGCCGGCGAGCAAGCATATGAGTACCAGACCGATAACAAGGCCCTGCGGATTCTGGGGCCGGCATGCGGATTCGGAGCCGATTACCTGCGGCGACTCCGGGGGGAGGGACTTTACGCGGAATCTCTCGATGAAGCGATCATGCATGCCAGGGCCAAAAACGCCGCTCTAACCGGCGTCTGGTTCGTGAAGCGATAACATAGCGCCGACTGTGGCGCCGCCATTGGAACAACGGCTGTCCGCCTGCCGTAACACTCGAAACTCGCATAACGTCGTTGACGCGCCTCATTTTTTCTTCTGAACCGCGTCGTGTTTGCACAACATGGCTTCCATTTCGTCGCGCTCGGACGCTGTCGCCAGTCGTTCCTGGCCATGTTCGACAATTCTGTCATTACTCGACCAGATGGTTGACTGCGCCGCCGCCTGGTGTTGTTGCGTCACTTCCGTCGCGTCACGCTTGGCGGCAGCTTCGGCCCATCCGGTCGTTTTTTCGCAGCGATCGCAATCCCGGTAGACGGGGCCGATGCCATCCCGGATCGTTCTCGCTTCCACTTCTGTCAGGATTTCCGACATGGTCATGCCGCAACGCCCACATTCGATTTGAAGCTTTTGGCCCTCCATAGAAACTCCTCCATGTGTCGAATCATCGATCTTCTACAACGCTCGCAGGAACGCTCGCTCGCTCGCGCCATGGCTTCAGCCACGCTTGTCTGACTTCGGTCTGCGCCTGTGAGCTGGTCATCTTCAGCGGCGTGTGCGCCATTTGATAGGGGGCGAATTCCATCCAGTGCCTGCAGTACACCTGCGCGTTTGCGGCGATGATGTCGCGCAGCAGCGATTTTGTACGCTTGATATTACAGCCGTTTTCAAATGCATGAATAGGATTAGCCACGGAGACACAGAGACACAGAGAAAAGAGAGACAGAGAAAGATCTAAAGAAAACGCGGCGTTGCGCCCATTC
>DASUFM010000540.1:0-11992 GCA_036274535.1 Blastocatellia bacterium | reverse complement strand
TCGGGTGGAAAGAAACACGCCGCGCCGGTCTTTTTGCGAGAGACGCTCGCCATCGGCCAACAGATAGACGGGCCGGCTATTATCGCCGAGAAAAACGCCACGACCGTCGTCGAGCTCGGTTGGCGAGCCGAGGTTACGCCGCTCGATCATTTAGTCCTGAGGCGCGTCGCGCCGCGCGAAAGCAGAGCCGCCGCAGGCGCCGAAGTCGATCCGGTGATGCTGGAAGTCTTCAACAGCCTTTTCATGTCCATCGCCGAGCAAATGGGATTGACGCTGGCCAACACCGCCTACTCAGTCAATATCAAGGAGCGGCTGGATTTCTCCTGCGCGCTCTTCGACTCCGAGGGCGCGCTCATCGCCAACGCGCCGCACATGCCGGTTCATCTGGGGTCGATGGGCGAGAGCGTCAGGACTGTGATCCGCAAAAACGCGGGCCGCATCCAATCCGGCGACGTTTATGTGTTGAACGACCCGTACAACGGCGGCACGCATTTGCCCGACGTCACGGTGATCACGCCCGTCTTCGACGAACAGGGAAAGGAACTACTGTTTTACGTCGGCTCGCGCGGCCACCACGCCGACATCGGCGGCGTCACTCCCGGCTCCATGCCGCCATTCTCACGAACAGTGGAAGACGAGGGCGTACTGATCGACAACGTGAAACTTGTCGAGGGGGGACGCCTCATGGAAGAACGGATGCGACGCATCCTCGCGGAGGCCGAGCGTCCGGCGCGCAACATTGATCAGAACATGGCCGACCTCAGAGCCCAGGTCGCCGCGAACGAAAAGGGCGCGCAGGAGTTGCGTAAGATGGTCGCGGATTACGGCCTGGATGTGGTGAGGGCTTACATGCGCCACGTCCAGGACAATGCGGAAGAGTCTGTGCGCCGCGTCATTGGCGCGTTGAAGGACGGCGAATTCACATACGAGATGGACAACGGCGCGGTGATTCGCGCGAAGATCGCCGGCGGCGCTGACCGGCGCGGCGCCACGATCGATTTCACCGGGACCTCGGCCCAACTCGACAGCAACTTCAACGCGCCTAGCGCCGTCGTTTACGCGGCCGCGCTTTATGTCTTCCGCACGCTTGTCGACGCGGACATTCCGCTCAACGCCGGATGTTTGAAACCGCTCCGCATCGTCATCCCCGAGAAATGCATGCTGAATCCTCGCCCTCCGGCCGCGACCGTGGCCGGCAACGTGGAAACCTCGCAATGCGTCACCGACACACTCTATGGCGCGCTCGGCGTGATGGCCGCATCATGCGGCACCATGAGCAATTTCACCTTCGGTAACGCGCAGTATCAGTATTACGAGACCATTTCCGGCGGATCGGGGGCCGGACCCGGGTTCCACGGCTGCGACACCGTGCAGGTTCACATGACAAACTCGCGCCTCACCGACCCGGAAGTGCTGGAGTGGCGTTTCCCTGTGCGGGTCGAAGAGCACTCCATCCGCAGAGGCAGCGGAGGACGCGGAAAATGGAACGGCGGCAATGGCGCGACGCGGCGCATACGATTCCTGGAGCCGATGACGGCGGCCGTTTTATCGGGGCATCGCCGTGTGCCGCCTTATGGCATGGAAGGCGGAGAGCCGGGCGGCCTGGGGCGCAACTGGGTGGAGCGCGGAAGCGGCGAACGTATCGAGTTGCCCTACGCCGATGAAATCGAGATGAATGCAGGCGACGTGTTTGTCATTGAAACGCCCGGCGGCGGCGGATACGGCGCTCCGAAGTAAGAGCGCCAAATCTAAAGATCAGCGAGATCAAGAAAGAGATTGGCGCCCATTCGTGTTCATTCGTGGCTAAAACGGATCGGCTGAACACTCATACCGAAATTGCTTTAATATGCGAGACTCAATCGTTGTCTATTAGTCCATTGTCGATGCAGGCGGCCTTGTATTCCTGCCAATCGTCATATCGCAGCATCCGGTATCGCGCGCCCGCACACTGAGCTGAGCGGTGCGCAGCCTCGGCAAAGACCTGCGCATCCAGGATCTCGTTTTGCGTCACAGCGAAGGGGGCGCCGCTCTCGATGTCCTCACGGAACTGTTGATGGGCGCGACGATAAGCAACGTCAAACCGAGGCAGAAACTCCGGGTACTTCCCCTTCAGGTATGTCATCTCAAAGGTTTTGGACTCGGGATGCAGTTTGCCATCAGGTTGCCAAACCTCAACGTGGATCGGGCCAGGATACCCGGCGAAACGACCCGTATGGATAGTGCCTCTGGTTCCAATAATGTAGGTTTCATTATTATAGCCAGAGGAATGTGTCCGACTGAGGTCAAGACGCCCTAACACGCCCGACGGTGTCGTGAAAGTGACAAATGCCGTGTCGCCACCTTCGTCAATCGGGCTGGCGTATGACCGAGTGTGATGCATGCTCGCCCAAACCTCGTTTGGGAATTCGTTCATGAGGAAGATCGCTTCGTCAGCGACATGAATCCCCATGTCAATAATCAATCCTCTGCTGCTGTAGGTTGGCGGAGGAGGGAATTGGTCGCGGAGTATGCAGCGGATTTCACGGAGTTCGCCAACCATACCAGATTGGATCAGTTTCCGGGTGTAAAGCAATGCCGGGTCATATCGCCGCTGCAAACCAATCTGAATTTGATGTGGATCGCGGCCAATTGCCGCTACAAACTCGAAGGCCTCCTGCAACCCATCCGTCAAGGGCTTTTCCAGATATATCGGTATATTCGCTTCGACAAACGGCAGGGCGTCTTTGGCGTGATTCTTAGTGTTCGAGGCAATGATGATGGCATCTATGGCGCCTTTCATCTCATGAGCCATATGGGCTGGATCATGAAACGTTTTCACTACGCCAACATCAAGTTCATCCTTAGCGGCTACCACCGCAGCTTGCACATCGTCGCCGATTGCTACAATGTGATGCCCCTGGTCCCGAACGATGGACGCATGCGCCTTGCCAATACGCCCTACGCCATACACACCGTATTTGAATGTCTTGCCCATAATAACTCTCCTGCCGCTTGCTATTTTGGAGGCCCCGTGTTGCTTTATATCACAAGATATCGGGCGCTCCACCAGCAATTCCCAAAGAACCAGGGAAATGCTAGGCTACCTCTGACTCGGCGTGGCCCGGGGCAAATGTCGGCCCTCCCCCGCCGGGCCGCTTTCTTTATGTAGCGCGGCGTTTTTTTATTCGGCGCGGCGTCCCTCCCCGAGGGAGGGGATATGCCACGAGTTAATTTGTACACAGGTGAGTCTGCATGAGGCCTGAATAATTGCCGTGACGGGCGCCGCCCCCGAGTCGAAGGCGCGACGCCCGAAGTAGTTATCCATGGTCTCTGGTAAAGGTCTCTGGTAAACTTTTCCTTTGATCCCATTAGATTTTGAGGTGCTTTGATGAAACGGCTTCTGCCGACTATTGTCTTGTTGTTAGTCCTGCTATCCGGATGCGCTTCCGAAAAAACCGCCCCGCCCACCGCGGCGGCGAAGGCCGCCTTCGGAACGTTTGGAGTCGATACCGCGCAAATGGATTCTTCGGTGAAACCGGGTGACGACTTCTTTAAGTATGTCAACGGGAAATGGCTTTCGACCTTCAAGATCCCGGCGGACAAGGCCCGCTACGGCGTGTTCGACGCTCTAATTGATAAATCGGAGAGCGACGTCCATGCGCTGCTCGATGAACTTGCGAAAACGCAGCCTGCGCCCGGCTCGGTTCAGAAAAAGGTGGTGGACTTCTACAACTCGTGGATGGATCAGGCGGCAATCGAAAAGCGGGGCGTCGAACCGCTGAAGGCAGATCTTGACGCAATCGGCAAGGCGAAAACCAAGGCCGATATCGTCAAGCTGATGGGTAACTTCGATTATTCCGGCCCCGCCGGCCTCTATGTCTTCCCCGATCCCGCCGATCCCACCAAATACACGGTGGGCATCACGCAGTCGGGTCTCGGGATGCCGAACCGTGACTACTACCTCAACAAGGGCGAGCGCTTCGATGCGTATCGCAGCGCATATAAAACGTACGTCACAAAGATCCTTGAACTCGCCGGCGATGAGAATCCTTCAGCGTCGGCGGATGCTGTGATTGCCCTGGAAACCAAACTTGCGACCGTTCAGTGGGAGCCTGAACGCCAGCGCGATGTGAAGGCGACGAACAATCCTGTCGATCGCGCCGGGCTTAAGAAGATGATCCCGGCGATCGACTGGGATTCCGCGCTGGAAGTCGCCGGCCTCAGCAACGCTCAGCGCTTTGTAGTCAACGAAACGACGGCATTACGCGACGGCGCGAAACTGCTCGACACCCAGCCTGTCGATGCATGGAAGAAGTACCTTGTCTTCCACCTCGCCAGCGACTACGCGCCCTACCTTCCAAAGGCTTTCGATGTGGCCAGGTTCGACTTCTATCAGAAGGCGCTCGCCGGCGTCGAAGCGCAGCGCGACCGCTGGAAACGAGGCGTGATGCTGCTCAACAGTCAAATCGGTGAGGCTGTTGGCGAGCTCTATGTCGCGAAATACTTTCCGCCCGAGAACAAGGCCAAAATGGATCAGCTTGTCGCGAATCTGCGAACCGCAATGGGCGAGCGGCTGAAAACGCTCTCATGGATGGATGAAAAGACCCGCGCTGAAGCGGAGAAAAAACTGGCCTCCTTCGATCCGCGCATCGGCTATCCCGTGAAGTGGCGCGACTACTCTGCGCTCACGATCGATCCGGGCAGGATCTTCGAGAATGTCCGCAATGCGCGCAAGTTCGAGTGGAACCGTCAGGTGGCGCGTCTGAACAAGCCGGTCGACAGAACAGAATGGGATATGACCCCTCAGACCGTAAACGCTTATTACGATCCCTCCATGAATCAGATCACGTTTCCGGCGGCGATCCTTCAACCGCCTTTCTTCGATCCGAACGCCGATCCGGCCGTGAACTACGGCGCGATCGGAGCGGTCATCGGTCACGAAATGGGGCATGGTTTCGATGATCAGGGGCGCGAATACGATGAGACCGGAAAGATTCGAAACTGGTGGACGCCTGAAACGAACAAGAAATTCCTGGCTCAAACGGAGCGCTTCGCCGCACAGTACAACGCCTTCTGCCCACTCGAGGGCGTCTGCGTCAACGGCAAGCTCACCATGGGCGAAAACATCGGTGACCTCGGCGGCCTCGAAATGGCTTATACGGCATATAAACTCTCATTGAACGGCAAGGAAGCGCCTGTAATCGATGGGTTCACCGGAGATCAGCGCTTCTTTATGGCTCACGCTCAAGTGTGGCGCGGAATCGAGCGCGACGACGCGCTTAGAAATCTGGTGCTCACCAATCCTCACTCGCCTGGAGCCGCTCGCGGTTCAATACCGGAGCGCAATATGGACAGCTGGTATGCGGCGTTCAATGTGAAGAGCGGTGACAAGCTGTTCATAAAGCCCGAAGACCGCGTGAGGATCTGGTGATTCAGTACGGTACGGGGAGCGTGAGTCATTAGTTGGAACGCAAATCAAGAGATGGGCTTGCGTCCCTGCCGGGACGCAAGGACTTGTGTACAAACCAACGGCGTAAGCGACCCGGGTCTTTATCAGCAAGCTTGTTGGCCGATGCTCGCTTACGCTCCTCGTACGTATCAATCGCCTGGCCTTGTTGCGCTCGCTCCCCTTCTGCCAACGATTCGCGCTTCCGCGCTACCGAAGGTTCTCTTTGTATTCCAAAATATCTCCAGGCTGACACTCCAGGGCTTTGCAAATTGCCTCCAGGGTTGATAGCCGGATAGCTTTAGCCTTGCCGTTTTTCAAGATGGAAATATTCGCCATCGTGATGCCGACTTTTTCGGCAAGCTCGGTGACGCTCATCTTCCGCTTCGCCAACATGACGTCGATGTTAATGATGATTGCCATGCTGGTCTCCTTATACAGTTAAGTCGTTTTCGGATTTTATCTCTACGGCGCTTTGTAAAAGTCTCTCAAACACGGCTGCGGCAGTGGCGGCTACGACTGAGACAAAAATCATCAAAAGGCCAATCATCACACCGCCCGCAATGTCATCCTTGCCTCGCACAAAGATAAACAGGTAGGCTTCCGCACCCACAATAAAAGCGACAAGGGCCATCGCGCAGTATTTTATAGTCCGCAAGGCTTTCACAGAGCGTTGCGAAAATACTTCATTTGCTCCTATGTAGCTCAACAGCTTGAATGCTTGATAGAGCGCGACGAAAAAGGCGATAGACCCCGTGTAGGCATACGCCAGGAATGGATCTTTGAAGTAAATCTCAAAGAGCGTGGCGTGCGCATTCCTGCCCTCAAGGTGAGGTTCCCAAAGCAGAAGGGCAAGCGCGCCGATACCGATGAGCACGATAACTATCTGAAGAAATATCGTTGAGCTTCGTTTCATAATGGTTTTTCCTGTATGGAGAATGGTTCTTAAACATTATCGACAGCTCCATCTTATATTTTGCATTTATCGTGCGTCAATATGTATTTATCGTGCTGCAAGTAGTGGAAATGTCTAAATAGGGATAACCCTAATAGGGCAGATCGCTGGCTGATCTCGTCACCGGGATTATTTGAACTGGCGAGAATCCTGGCAAGGTGAAAAGAAAATGCCGCAGATATTGGGTGATGTCGCCCAACTGTTCGCGCGAAGATCCGCAGCGCCGGCCGATCGACGCCGTATCTGCTTGAAATTTCGAGCGCCTTGCAACGGCATAACGCTTGCTGAATTCGAGGTCGGCAATCGGACTATAAAACTACTAAGTGAGTAGCCGGATTTTTGGCAAAAATGATGTAACGGCTCTGTCGCTTTAGCCACGAATGAACATGAATCTCTTTCTTGATCCTGGCTTATCGCCATACGTGAATATTCGTGTTCATTCGTGGCCGAAATCATTCGCGCCCAAAATATAGGCGACCTGCTTAGATCATTGGTAATGGAGGTAATATTATGGCAAACAAAACTGGCGCGGGCCTGGCTCCGATGAAGGGCGCGCGTGAATTGATGGGCCTCGATCCTTTCCGTCCTTTAGAGGATAGAATCAGGCGAATCTTCGAAGGCTTCGAGCCGTTCAGGATTGCCGGCGAAGAGAACTGGTCGCTGGCAACGTGGGCGCCGGCCGTTGACATCTACGAGACCGACAACGAGATCGTGGTCAAGGCTGAACTGCCGGAAGTGAAGAAGGAAGACGTCTACGTCTCGATCGAGAATAACCTGCTGACGATTCGCGGCGAGCGCAAATTCTCCGAAGAGACGAAGAGGGAAAATTATCATCGCGTCGAGCGCAGCTACGGCGAATTCATGCGAACCTTCACCCTTCCAGGCTTCGTTGACGCAAACAAGGTCAACGCTGAATTCAAGAACGGAATGTTGATTGTGACACTGGCAAAGCGTGAAGAAGCCAAGCCAAAGCAGATCGAAGTCAAAGCGAAATAACCAACTCCGATAACAGGGCGCGGACGGACTGACACGGCTGTCGCCTTCGATCCGGCCGCAGCTATGATTCAGTGGCCGCTGCGGCCGGATTTCTTACGTTTATCCGCTCGCCAGGCCCGCGGCCTGAAGATATCATCAGCCAATCCGAAGCTACCTCTCGATTGCGGAATTTTCCGCTAACCCGTTCGTAAGCTCGACTTTGTCCTTTTTGTGGAACTGGCGCTTGCGCCAGCTCCGATACTGTTGGCGAATTCAGAATTGGCGAGTTTTTGCAACATTGTAGCGACAAAGAAGCGGGGCAATTTAAATGTGTCCCACTAATCACGAGGAAAACCGGTGGGACAATTTAAATGTAATGACGGCCGAAAACGCCGTCAGCCGTTTTAACCAAGCCCAAGGCTACGTGTTTTTGCGCAGCGATGTGGGTAACTTTGCGCAAACCGCAGTTCTTCCACAACGACGAAGAGAACGCCGCAGCGCCCGGAAATAAAGGAAGTCGTGGGAAAGGGAAGTGGCCTGTGAGTTGCAGCGTCATAATAATCGAAGGGAGTGATCAATTATGATGAAAGTATTACTTGCGACAGACGGGTCGGATCAGGCGACGACTGCGTTTCGCACGGCGGCGCGGTTGCTGCGGCGCGATGATAGTGAGTTCGATCTGCTTTGCGTCGCCCCGGAATTCTACTTCCCGAAGGGCGAAGCCGGAAAATCAGCGAAAAAGACCGCGCGAATGATCGAAGCCTATGACCATCAAATTCGATCGGAGGCCCGCCAGCATTTGATCAACGCCCAGGCCACGTTGGCTGCGCTCGGCGTTGAAGCCGGGACGCGGGTGGAAGTCGGCTCGCCGGCGCGTGTGATCACAAGGCTGGCCGCCGAATACGACATCACCGTCGTCGGGGCGCATGAGTTATGAGATGGTGAAGCCGATTCGCACATTCACAGTCAAGCCTTCGCTGCCACCGGAATTGGAGCGGCAGCGCGCCGTGGTCTATAACCTGCGCTGGGCGTGGAATCACGACGCGATCGAGTTGTTCCGCTGGGACAGCGACCTGTGGGAACACTCGAGCCACAATCCGGCGTTGATGCTCGGAAGCATTGACCAGGGGACGCTGCAAGCTGCGGCGTCGGACGAGGGGTTTCTGGCGCATTTGAATCGTGTCTCGAACGACTTCGACACTTACCTGAAGAGCGAATCAACCTGGTTCCGCAAACATCACGGCGGAAGGAGCAATCTCCTCGTCGCTTATTTCTCGGCCGAGTTCGGCGTCACCGATTGCCTCTCGATTTTTGCCGGCGGTCTGGGCATTCTTGCCGGAGATCATCTGAAGTCCGCAAGCGATCTCGGCGTGCCGCTAGTCGCCGTCGGGTTGCTTTACCAGCAGGGATATTTTCGCCAATACCTGAACGAGGCCGGATTGCAGCAGGAGGAGTACAGGGATAACGATTTTCACAACCTGCCGCTGACTCTCGAACTGGACGGCGCCGGCGAGCCGTTGATCATCGAAGTTCAGTATCCAGGCCGCAAGGTCGCCGCGCAAATCTGGCGCGCGCAGGTGGGCCGCGTCGCGCTTTATTTGCTCGATACGAACATCAAGCAGAACAGCCCTCCAGACCAGGACATGACTGATCAGCTTTACGGCGGCGACGCCGAGATGCGCCTGAAGCAGGAAATGATGCTGGGCGTCGGCGGCTGTCGCGCGCTTGAGGCGTTGGGCGTTCAACCGAGCGTTTACCATTTGAACGAGGGGCATTCGGCCTTCCTTGCGCTGGAACGCATCCGGCGGTTGATGGAAGCAAACCGTCTCTCGTTCGCCGAAGCGCGCGAAGCCGCCTCGGCTGGATTGATCTTCACCACCCACACGCCCGTTCCAGCGGGACACGATTACTTTCAGTCCGATTTGATGGAGCGTTATTTCAGTGAATTTGCAAAGGGCCTCGGCCTGTCATTCCGCGATTTTCTCGCTCTGGGAAGAAAGGATCCGGGCGACGACGCCGAGCCGTTCTGCATGACCGCTCTCGCCTTGCGGTTGGCGCAATCGAGCAACGGCGTGAGCCGGTTGCACGGGCAGGTCACGCGCAAGATGTGGCGGTCTTTGTGGCCCTGCGCGCCCGAAGAAGAGATTCCGATCGGTCACGTGACCAACGGCGTCCATTTTCAATCATGGATCTCGCAGGAGATGGACGAGCTTTACGACCGTTATCTGGGCCCGCGATGGCGCGAGGAGCCTGCCGATCAATCACTCTGGGCGCGCGCGGGCCGCATCTCGGCTGAAGAGTTGTGGCGTACGCACGAGAGGCGGCGCGAGCGGCTGGTAGCGTTCGCGCGTCGCCGCTTGCGCCAACAACTGGAACGTCGCGGCGCTCCGCAATCGGAGGTCGAAGCGGCTGATGAAACGCTCGATCCTGACGCGCTGACCATCGGATTCGGACGGCGTTTCGCGACCTACAAACGCGCGAACCTGCTGCTGCGCGATCCGGAACGCCTGGCGCGCATTTTGAACGACGCCGGTCGTCCCGTGCAGATCGTCTTCGCGGGGCAGGCTCACCCGCGCGACGACGCCGGTAAGGAGTTGATCAAGCAGATCGTCGCGCTCAGCCGCCGTCCGGAATTCCGCCGCCGCCTGGTCTTCCTGGAAGGTTATGACATGGCCGTCGCGCGTTCGATGACTCAGGGATCGGACGTCTGGCTGAGCACGCCGCGCCGCCCGCTCGAAGCGAGCGGCACGAGCGGGATGAAAGCCGCCGCGAACGGCGCGTTGAATTTGAGCACGCTCGATGGATGGTGGGACGAGGCCTGGGATTGCGGATTGCGGGTTGCGGATTTGGGATTTGAGCGGAACGGGCTTTCCACCGCGAGGCGGAATTACGCTTTTGACCAAACCGCAACCCGCAATCCGCAACCCGCGATCGGATGGACGATAGGGCGCGGCGAACTTTACGACGACCCCGAATACCAGGACCAGGTCGAAGCCGAAGCGCTTTACGACCTGCTCGAAGGCGACGTGATCCCGACCTTTTATGACCGCGGCGAGGACAAACTGCCGCGCCGCTGGATCGACCGAATGAAAGCCTCGATCGGAAATCTCTGCCATTACTTCAACACGCATCGAATGGTTCGCGAATATACCGAGCGTTTCTATTTGCCTGCGGCTGAGAGGCAAGGGCAGTTGACTGCCGACGGGATGGCGCGCGCCAGGGCGCTGGCCGCATGGAAAGAGCGCGTGCGAGATCAGTGGTCAAGAGTACGGATCGAATCAGTCACTGCAGGCTCGCTCGATGGAGTTCATGTCAATAGCGAAATCAAGGCGCGGGCCGAGGTTTTGCTGGGCGCGCTCACACCCGATGACGTGTCTGTCGAGCTTTACGTAGGGTTGGTCAATGCTGACGGTAAAATCACCGGGGCGCGAGCGATCCCGATGTCACCGGCAGGCGACGGCGGCGCAGGGCGCTATTGCTTCGAGGTCCGCTCCGTCGCGTGCTGCCGGAGCGGACTGCACGGATTCACCGTTCGCGCGCTGCCGCGCCATCCCGATTTGATCGCGCAGTCTCTGCCGGGATTGATTGTCTGGGCTTAGACGGATGAGTCATTTTACGTTCAAGACGAGTCAATCATTTCACTTAAATCGTTTGCTACAGGATAAATGTCTTCCACCAGATGGCGCGGTGGTTGCCCTTTTCTCGCGATGCTCCGTTATGAAGGCGTCAAAAAGCTATGGAGAAGAAGCTATTCAGCGATTATTTGTTGCGACCCCACTGGCCCACTCTCGCCATAGCCTTCGTTGCGATCATTTTTGAGGGCCTCGCCGATCTGCTCGAACCCTGGCCGATTAAGATCGTCCTCGATTACGTCATCGGCTCGAAACAGCCGCCACAGTGGCTCAACCGTTTCATCGCTTCCAGCTTCGGAGCCGATAGGCTCGCGATATTGAATCTGGCCGTCGCGGCCGTGGTCGTGTTCGCCTTCGCGGGAGCCGTCTCCCATTACACGCAAAAGTACCTCACCACTAAAGTCGGGCAAGAGGTAATGTGCGACCTGCGGCGGGCCGTCTATCACCACATCCAGCGGCTGTCCTTATCTTATTATGACCGAAGCAAGGTCGGCGATTTGATCAGCCGCGTGACGGTGGACATCGACGCCATTCAAGATTTCGTCTCGTCGGCGCTGCTGGGGATGGTGGTGGACACGCTCAAACTGGCGGGCATCGTCGCGCTGATGTTCTACCTCAACTGGCGCTTTACTCTGATCGCGCTCCTGGTCACCCCCGTCCTCTTCGTAGAGGTTTACAGCCTGACGCGCCGCATCAAGAGCGCCGCGCGTGATCTGAGAAAGAAGGAGAGTGAGATCGTCTCTATCGTCGAGGAATCACTTTCTTCCATCCGCGTGGTCAAAGCCTTCGCGCGGGAGGATTACGAAGAGAAACGCCTCGACCGCGAGAGCCACGCGAGTATGGAAATTGCGCTCCGGGCGCGTAGCGTCAAAGCCAGGCTCTCGCCTGTCGTCGAAGTCATCGTCGCGGTCGGCACGGCCATCGTGCTGTGGTACGGCGCGCGTCTGGCGATCGAGGGCGAGCTCACCGCCGGGGCCTTGGTCGTTTTTCTGCTCTATCTCGGCA
>DASUFM010000539.1:0-4474 GCA_036274535.1 Blastocatellia bacterium | reverse complement strand
CTCCGCGGTGAACTCGTCTCATTCACATGCGCTATTGAAAACGTTGACAGTAAACAACTTCAATTTGAACACTCTTCATTACCTGAAAAATGGCTGGCGGAATTGGAACTGCGAGCGGAAATCGAAGCGGTGGCGGGCGACCTGCTCAAGCGCTCCGAGGATACGGACGCGTGGCGCCGTCGTTACCCGGCAGCGTAATGAACAAACTAAAAGATTGACAAAAATATCTATGTGAGCATAATCCCACCCGGCCTCGTTTCTCGGCTTATTCTTTTGCTTGGTAACCCCCCATTTCCAGGATCGTTATTTTTACAGGACTTATCGTAGCGGGAACACCCGCTAGTAAAATAAAACAGCTACACTCATCCAATTTTCCAGAAATTGGCTTTTCAGAAATCGGAAGGAGCCTATGCCATTAGGACTGGACAAACTCAGGCACATCATCGTCCTGATGATGGAAAACCGGTCGTTCGACCACATGCTGGGGGGCCTGAAGCAGGTTGATCCGCGTATAAATGGGCTGACGGGTGATGAATTCAACTCGGATACCATGAACACGCCGATCAAGGTTCAGCCGGTTGCCGAGTACCAGGGCCAGCTCGATCCCGACCCTGATCATCATTTTCCCGGGGTCAATCTGCAATTGTATGACGGCGTGGGAGGCCCGCCTGCAACGCCTTCCATGCAGGGTTTCATCAAGAGCTATTTTGGAAAGCGCCACGACGTCAACCACTCGCACAAGATCATGTATTACTTTCCGCCGGAGAAGATTCCGATTCTGACGGGGCTGGCGCGAAGTTACGCGGTGTTCAACGGATGGTTTTCATCGATCCCCGGGCCGACGCTGTGCAACCGCGCCTTTGCCCACTACGGAACTTCGTTCGGCGAGGTAGGCATGAACCTGTTTTACCTTAACACGCCGTACCGGAGCATCTACGAGCGCATGCTGAACGCGGGCCGCACAGCCAAGCTCTATTACTTCGACGAACAAAGCTCGTCGCTGGAGGTCGTCAATCTGCTCAGGAAACAGCCGCAACTATTCGGGCTTTACGAGGATTTCCTGCGCGACTGTAAGAAGAACAGGCTGCCGGACTATTGTTTTGTCGAACCCAACTACACAGACCATGAAGATGATGGCGGCGGCGAGTGGATCGCCTCCGACCAGCACCCCGATCACCACGTTCTGGCCGGCGAGGCGTTCATCGCCTCCGTCTACAACGCGATTCGCAGGAATCCGAAACTCTGGGAGAGCTCTTTGCTGCTGATCACTTATGACGAGCACGGCGGCATTTATGATCATGTGCCGCCGCCGGCTTGCCCGCCGGACGGCTTCACCGCTTCCGCGGAAGCCACCGGAACGGGGGCGCCATTCGCCTTCGACCGCCTGGGCGTGCGCGTGCCCGCAATCGCCGTATCGCCATGGATTCCAAGAGGCGTCGTGGTCCCGGGTCCTGAAGACCCGGTCAATGGGCGCGTTTTCGAGCATGCCAGCATTCCCGCCACCGTCATGCGGGCGTTTCAGATCCAGGACGACAACCGCTCGCCGCGCGAGAAAGCCGCCGACACTTTTCTCGATCTGCTTTCGGATCAGATGCGGCCTGACGCCGATTGCCCGGTGTTCAAATAGGAGGTGTAAAAATATGGCCAGGTCAGAAAATATAATCCGCGTTCTGAAGCTGCCGGCCGGCGCGTTCAACAAGCGACGGCCCGTGTCCGACCTTTTGTGGACTCAGGTGGAAAATCTGGCGGCGGTCGTAATAGGAGTGATTGAAGCTGAGAGGCGTGCGATAAATACTGAAGCAGACGCCGGCGCCTTCATAAAAAAGTACACCGCATTCCTCCACCCGCAGGCTAACGGCAAAAAAATACAGCCTTCATCCAACGGGACCAGAAAGAAGGCAGCCGCTTCGTCCAGTAAAAAGACCATAAAGAAGCCCCCGCGTTCGTCCAGGCGATAACCAGACTCCGGACCAACAGGATCACATGGTCGAGTCAATCAAAGGAGATCACATGCGCCAATATACGCTTTTCCTCTGCGCCTGTCTCATCATCCTGGCATGTCGAGTTCATGCGCAACCAGGGGGGCAACCAGGGGGGCAACCAGGGGGGCAAACAGGGGCCCAAACAGACCCTCAAGAGGGCACAATGCGGGCCGAGTTCAGACGCGAAGGCGAGTCGTTCAAAGCGAATTGCGGTAAATTCAGCCTTACATCGATAGTCGGTTGCGGAGAGGTTCTGTTCCTGGGCCATCCGCTGCACATCGCCGTGGGCAGCGTCGCGCCGCTTAACGGCTTCGGATTTGGCCCGGCTTTTGTGAGGCGATGGAATCCGAACAACAACTGGCGCCTGAGTATCAATGCCGACGGAGTGGTGTCGAACAATGGCTCGTGGCGCGCGGGCTTTTACCTCAAGGCTGTCCGCACGAAGATAGAGCCGGGAACTTCGACCGTTCGTCCTTATCCCGTCTTCAATGTCCATGCGCAGACTACATCTCTGAATAAGATCGCATATTACGGGTCAGGAAATCTTACATCGCGCGCCGATCAGACCTTCTTCGGCATGCGCGAAACGATTGTCGGGGCCAGCGTCGTTTATCCTGTATTCAAGCCGCTCAACCTGGCGCTGCTTGGCGAGATCAACGGGCGGTTCGTCGATATACGAGGAAGCAATGGAAACTCGGGCCCGTCAATCGAGCAGATTCACACGGAAACGACCGCGCCCGGTCTTGCCAGCCAGCCGGCGTTTGCGCAGTTTGGCCAGGGCGTCAGGGCTCGTCCAACGTTATTCTCCGACTACCTGCGGCTGAATTATTCGCTCAACTTTCAGCAATTCGTTTCCGGCGGATCGGGTTATTCCTTTCGCCGGTTGACCCTGGATCTGTCGCATCAAATCCCGATTTACAAGAAGACGCGAACCCTCCTGCCGCGCGACAACAACGGGCCTGACGATTGTTCATCGGGCTCGAACTCCACCGATTGCCCGCGGATCACGCTTGACCGCGAAGGCAGCATCGGGTTGCGGATGCTGCTTTCAGAGTCCTTTACGTCTTCGGGAAACGTCGTTCCGTTTTATTTTCAGCCGACGCTGGGCGGATCGGACATTAATGGCCAATCGTCGCTGGCCGCCTTCCAGGATTATCGATTCCGCGCGCCCAACCTGCTGCTTTTCCAGGGAAGCATCGAACACTCGCTTTATGGGCCCGTCGGCCTCAGCTTCCGCGCTGAGACGGGACGGGTCGCGATCACTCGAGGCGGCCTCGGGTTTGAAGGCATGGTTCGCAGCTATTCGGCGGGATTGACGCTGCGAGCCGGCGGATTCCCAATGGTGAGCGTCATGTATGCCTGGGGAAGCAATGAAGGGACCCGCACAATCGCCACAATGAACACCTCACTTCTCGGAGGCGCCGGAAGACCATCCTTATATTAACTACTGACGACTGATGACTGGCGGCCGGCTGCTGGGAACAAATACACAATCTTTCTTTTGAAGGCGGTGTTTATTTGTTCTCAGTCGTCAGTCCTCAGTGGCCAGTCGTCAGTATATGAGTCTTCTCTTGCGGGATTTTTTCAAAGACCGTAAGCCGGGATTCCATACGTCCTCACCTGATCGTCGTAATTCCACTTGACGCCACGCCTTCTGTTGTTCAAATTTAGGAGCAATGACGCTCCCTTCGATCCTGTTTGGATTGAGGAGAGCCGCAGGTTCCTAAATCTCATTTTTGATCTGTATTCTTCAGGCATGCAAACAAGATATACATTATTAGTAATCACAGTTCTGGCTCTCGCCTTACATCTTATGTCAATTGAGCGCGTTTTGGGTCAGCCCGGTCTGGCTCAGCCCGTTTTGGCTCAAGAGGATGAGAAACCTGTCGAGGCGCCGATCCAGACGGACAAAAAGGCGTATAAGGTTACAATCACGAAGCGGTCGGTCAAGTTCGCGATAAATTACAGCTATGTGAATCGGACCGGAGGCGTCGTGTTTCTGCCCTCGTGCAAAAAAACATATCGGCCGTCGCTGGAGAAAAAAGTCAAAGGACGATGGACGCCTGTAGTCGACTCGATCGGGCTCGAATGCAGCGGGCCGCCGGTTCGGATCGGGCCGGGGAAGACTTATAGAGGCTCCTTCGACGTGGAAGCTTTTCTGCCGGGAAACAACATGCGTCCGGAACTCAGGATAGACGTCAAGGAAATCGAAGGCGTGTACCGGCTCGTACACGTATTTTCAGGGCAGAATCGTGTATTTCCATTAGAGTGGCGGGTCTCGAACGAATTCAATCTCAGCAGGTAGTGGGATAATTTGGCAAATTGTCCCACCCATGCAATTATGCGCGAATGTTGACGCAGAAGATTATCCCCTCGATTCTTTCCATCATTATCACGGTTGCCTGTGCGCTTTCGGCGACGGCCCAGACGATACCGACGCCGGAATCGGTTCTCGGTCATAAACCTGGCGACGATTTTTATCTCGCCAGCTA
>DASUFM010000538.1:0-3129 GCA_036274535.1 Blastocatellia bacterium | reverse complement strand
GATCCCAACCAACCACCAACCACCCCTCTCATCTCATCAGATTTTCGAAAATGCCCGCGGCGCCCATTCCGCCGCCGACGCACATCGTGACCATTCCGTAGCGAGCCTTGCGGCGCTTCATCTCGTAAAGCAGCGTGGCCGTCAGCTTCGCCCCCGTGCAGCCCAGCGGATGGCCGAGGGCGACCGCGCCGCCGTTGACGTTCAAACGTTCGAGATCGATGTTCAATTCCTTGATCACCGACAGCGCCTGCGCGGCGAAGGCTTCGTTGAGTTCGATCAGATCGATGTCTTCGAGCTTCAGGCCCGCCAGTTTCAACGCCTTCGGAATCGCGACGACCGGGCCGATGCCCATCTCTTCGGGCGCGACGCCGGCCGTCGCGAACGAGACGAACCGGGCCATCGGCTTTAGGCCCAGCTCTTCGGCGCGCTCGCGCGACATCACCAGCGCGGCCGCCGCGCCGTCGGAAGTCTGAGACGAATTGCCGGCGGTTACCGTGCCTTTCGCATGGAACGCCGGACGGAGTTTCGCCAGTCCTTCCACCGAAGTGTCGCGGCGCACGCCTTCGTCGACTTCGAAAACGGTCTCTTTGACGCGAATTTTGCCGCGCCCCTTTTCATCCAACTCCAGATCGCGCGACGTGAGCGTGAGCGGGACTATTTCATCCTTGAACCGGCCGGAGTCGATCGCGGCCGCGGCGTTGCGATGCGATCGGGCCGAAAATTCATCGGCCTGTTCGCGCGTAATCTCGTATTTGCGCGCCAGATTCTCGGCCGTCAATCCCATATTCAGATAAGTATCGGGATAGGTGTCCACGAGCGTAGGGTTCGGCGACAAGTTATGTCCGCCCATCGGCAGTTGCGACATCGATTCGGCGCCGCCTCCGATAGCCACTTCAGAGAAGCCGCACATGATGTGCTCGGCGGCCTGAGCGATGGCCTGCAAGCCCGAGGAGCAGAACCGGTTGATCGTGATTGCCGAGGATGTGATGGGTAATCCGGCTAAAAGCGCGGCCTGACGCGCCATGTTCATCCCTTGCTGGGCTTCGGGCGTGGCGCAGCCGATGACCACGTCTTCGATCTCTTCCACATTGACCTCGGGCGTGCGCGCCATCAACTCTTTGATCACCCGCGCGGCCATGTCGTCGGGCCGCGTGTCTTTCAGCGAGCCGCGCGGCGCTTTGCCTATGGCCGTTCGTAACGCATTGACGATTACTGCTTCACGCATAGTTGTTCTCCTTATGTGTTTTGATTTCACGACAGCCCGATTCTCGATCTGGGCGGCAATAAATCAGCCACTGCAATCAACGCATTCGGCTTTGCCAGTGGCGCCACTGAGTCGCCCTCATTGAAAATCAATTCTTCAGCGTAACTGTGCCAGAACGGAGCTGATACATCGGGCACAGGCCGGCGATAGACTTCGAGCTGGCGCAAAATCAGATTCAGAATCCAGTAATCGGATATTCCCGACTTGGCATAAAGACTTGCCTTGGCGCTGCGATCATACTTGAGCGTAGCGAAAGAAACCTCCAAAACCAGCGCGGCAGTGGTTGGATGCTCGTCTATATAATCGTCTTCGTCGCCCGCTATGACCGCCACATCAGGTTCCGGTTGAGAGTCTCCATCCAAACTATCCAGATCAAGAGGCGCCTGGCTTTGCACAAACCATCCTTCGCCAAAAGCTCGCTCGAACGCGCGCGTTGCGCGTTTAACGGCTCTGACATGGGGCCTGCTTTGAGCGCTCATCTCGATTACCCTCCCCCCGATTAGTTCGACTCGCTTGCCTTCAAACAACCCGGCTTCAGCCAGCTTGTAATATTCTTCGCTTGTCCAAAGATGCAATCTCGGTTCGGTTAAAATATCCGCTTGCGCTGTCGACATAACTACCTCCTCAGAACATGTTTGGAGTTCCCCCTTTAGGCGGCGGTGAAATGTAATCCATTCGGTATCATGCGAAAGTCGCCGCCTAAAGGCGGAACCCCAAACGCGTTTTCCGGCGCCAATCTACATGTTAATTCCTAAGGGGCTTGCCTGTCTTCAGCATATGCGCGATGCGTTCCTGCGTGGATTTGGTCGCGCACAAACTGACGAAGGCTTCGCGCTCAAGGTCGAGCAGATATTGTTCGCTCACGCGCGTCGGGCGCGTCAGATTGCCGCCGCTCATCACAGTGGCGATCTTCAGCCCGATCACCGCGTCGTGATCCGAAATGTAGCCTCCGCGTTTCATCATGTGGACTCCGAGCTTGAACTTGGTCAACGCGGCCTCGCCCAACACGAGGACATCCTGTCTGGGCTGCGGCGGGACGTAACCTTCGGCGGCCAATCGCAGGACGGTTTGTTTGGCCTCTTCGATTACGCGTTTGTCGTTCATCACGACGCGATCCTGTCGCCGCATCAATCCCCAGTTTTTCGCCTCGACGGCGCTGGTGGCGACCTTGCCCATCGCGGTCAGTTCAAAGTTGTGTTTGAGAAGCTCGAAATGATCGGCGCCGGGCGTCGATTCGGCGGCCTCGGCTGCGCGCACGGCCATTTCTTTGGTTCCGCCTCCGCCGGGGATCAATCCCACGCCGACTTCGACCAGGCCGATGTAGGTTTCGGCCGCTCCGACGGCGCGGTCGGCGTGCAGAACCATTTCGCATCCGCCGCCGAGCGCCAGGTGATGCGGCGCGACGACCACCGGTTTCGCCGAATAACGCAGGCTCATCGTGGTGTTCTGAAACTGCTTCACGGCCATCGCCAGTTCGTCCCATTCGCCTTCCTGCGCCGCCAGCAGGATCATCATAATGTTCGCGCCGGCCGAAAAATTCTCGCCCTGGTTGCCTATGACCAGCCCGGCGAAATTCTTCTCGACCTCTTTGATTGCGAACTGGATCATCCCGATCTGGTCCTGTCCGAGCGCGTTCATCTTCGCGTGGAACTCCACGCAGGCGACGCCGTCGCCCAGGTCGACCAGGCTCGCGCCGGCGTTCTTCTTGATGACTTTGTCCCGGTCTTTGAGCGATTTCAGGATCGTCACGCCGGCCGGCTGCCTGATTGGTCTGTAGGCGCCGCTCGCGAAATCGAAATAGTGGCGCGCGCCGTTCTCGGTTTTGTAAAAACTCGTGGCGCCGGCGGCCAGCATTTTCTCGACAT
>DASUFM010000537.1:0-5405 GCA_036274535.1 Blastocatellia bacterium | reverse complement strand
TCCGCAATCCGCAATCGTGAGGTTGCGATCATCGGAGCAGGAGGTTGGGGAACGGCGCTGGCGCTGGTTGCGGCGCGAGCCGGCAATTCGGTCCGATTGTGGGCGAACAGCGCTGAGGTCGCGGCGCTGCTGCGGTCGGAGCGCGAAAACAAAATTTACCTGCCGGGATTCCATTTGCCTGACTCGGTCACGCCGGCCGGCGACATCGCCGAAGCGCTGGACGGCGCCGAAATCGTGTTGACGGCCACGCCGTCGCACGTCTGCCGCGACATATATATGCGCATAATCGACCACGCGCGCCCGCGGATGATCTTCGTCAACGCGTCCAAAGGCATAGAGGTCGCCAGCGGAATGCGCATGGAAGAGGTCGTCCGCGACGTTTTGAAGGATCGCTTCGAGCCGCGTTACGTCGCGTTGTCGGGCCCGAGTTTCGCGATAGAAGTCGCCAGGGACGAGCCGTGCGCGATCGTTGCGGCTTCGCGCTCGCCGGAGTGGGCGGAGATCGCTCAGGATACGTTTTCGACCGGCCGTTTTCGCGTCTATACGAACAGCGACGTGGTCGGGGTTGAAATCGGCGGCGCGATAAAAAATGTGATGGCGATAGCGACAGGCGCGGTCAACGGGCTCGGGCTGGGCTACAATAGCGCGGCCGCGCTGGTGACGCGTGGTTTGGCCGAGATGACCCGGCTGGCCGTCAGACTCGGGGGGAAGGCTGAAACAATGGCCGGATTGGCCGGGATGGGCGATCTGGTCTTGACCTGCTTCGGCGCCCTTTCGCGCAACCGCCACGTAGGTTACGAACTCGGACGCGGGCGGAAACTGGAAGAGATCATAGGCGAGATGCGCGAGGTCGCCGAAGGCGTGAAGACCGCGCGCTCGGCGCATGAGTTGGCCGCGCGGCTCGGCGTCGAAATGCCGATCACCGAAGGGGTTTATCAAATGCTTTATGAAGGCAAGAGCCCGCGCCAGTTGATGGTCGAATTGATGGAGCGGCCTTTGAAATCTGAAAGGGGCTGAATGAATTCAGACTATCGCATCCGCAGGGCTGTAATTGACGATGCGCCGATTATCGCGCATCAGCGATCGGCGATGTTCCGCGATATGGGCGATTTGAGCGGAGAGGACGTCGCGACGCTGGAGAAGACCGCGTTAGTTCATATGCGGCAGATGATGGCGGAACAGCGTTACCTCGGATGGCTGGTGGAGCGACATGGCGAGGTTGTCGCCGGCGCGGGCATTATAATAAGCCAGTTGCTGCCGCGCCCCGGAGCGATTGAAGGAGGCGCGCAGGCGCTGATCTGCAATGTTTATTGCGAGCCGGAGCATCGCCGGCGAGGGTTGGCGCGCGCGCTGATGACGGCGATGCTCGAATGGCTCAGGCATGAGCGGATGGCCAAAATCGTATTGCATGCTTCCCACGACGGCCGCCCGCTTTACGAGAGCCTGGGATTCGTTCAGACGAACGAGATGCGCTGGCAAGGCTGATAAGAAAGTTTGATTTGATGGCGACGAAGACACAGACTGACAAAGTGATAGCGACCAATCGCGAGGCTTATCACAACTACCACATCCTCGAAACCTACGAAGCCGGAATCCAACTTCAGGGGACCGAAGTCAAATCGGCCCGCGAAGGTCGCGTCAATCTCAAGGACGCTTACGCGATGACGCGCGACGGCGAGCTCTGGCTGCTCAACGCCCACATCAGCCAGTATTCTCACGGCAACCGCCAGAACCACGACCCGACGCGCGACCGCCGGCTGCTCATGCATAAGCGCGAAATCTATCGCCTGCAATCCAAGATACAGGAAAAAGGACTGACGCTGGTTCCTACCAAGTTATACTTCAAAGGCAACCTGATAAAATGTGAACTGGCCGTCGCGCGCGGCAAGAAGCTCTATGACAAGCGCGAAACCGAAGCGCGCAAAACACAGGAACGCGAGGCGCAGGCCGCGATTAAAAATAGATCAAAATATTATGAATGACTCCTATAGGCCCTATTTCGGAGGAGGAAATACAATACATGGAAATAAAAATCGATTCAAAAGAGTTTCATGAAATCGAGTGCGACGCGCTGGTTGTCGCCGTTTTTGAAGGGGAGAAGCCCGAAGAAGGCGTTCTCGCCGAGATCGACAGGCGCTCTAACGGCGTAATCTCTTCTTTAGTTGAGACCGGAGAGTTCAGCGGCAAATCCGGCGAGAGCGCATACGTGCCTAACCCTGGCAATATAAAAGCGCGGCGGTTGTTGCTGCTGGGCGCCGGCAAGAGAGAGGAGTTCACCGCCGACGGCGTTCGCAAATTGGCCGGGACGGCGGCGCGCTCGCTGCGCGGAAAGAAGGCGCGCAACTTCGCGTTGCTGCGCCGATCGCAACTGCCCGCCGGCGAGGGCGCGCAGGCCGCGACCGAAGGCGCGTTGATCTCACTATTCGATTCAGATAAATATCACACCAGCGATAAGACGGAGTATCAGCTTCAGTCGATGACGCTGGCCGCTCCGGCCGCCGAGGCCAGCGAGATCAAGCGCGGCGTTGAACGAGGCCGGATTATCGCCGAGGCGACCAATTTCGCCCGCGAACTGATTAACGAACCGGCCAATGTGATTACGCCTACAGAACTCGCACGCCGCGCCGAAGATGTCGCCAAAGAGTACGGACTTGAATTTGAGGCGCTGGACGAAGCGCGAATGAAAGAACTGGGTATGGGCGCGCTTCTGGGCGTCGCCCAAGGCTCTGAGGAGCCCGCGAAACTGATCACGCTTACCTACACGCCGAAGACCGAATCAAAAGAGACCATCGCCATCGTCGGCAAAGGCGTCACCTTCGACACCGGAGGCGTTTCGATCAAGCCGTCGGACGGGATGGAGAAGATGAAATACGACATGGCCGGCGGCGCGACCACCATCGGCGCGATGCGCGCCATCGCCCAGCTCAAGCCACAGGTCAAAGTCATCGGCGTCGTCCCGACGACCGAGAACATGCCCAGCGGGCGCGCTCAACGTCCCGGCGACGTCGTGCGCGCGATGAACGGCAAAACCATCGAGGTCATCAACACCGACGCCGAAGGTCGGTTGATCCTGGCCGACGCCGTCGCTTACGCGCGCAAACTCGGCGCGACCAAAATCATCGATCTGGCGACGCTGACCGGCGCGGTCTCGATCGCGCTCGGCGACGTTTACGTCGCGCTGCTCGGAACCGACCAGGCCTGGCTCGATCAGGTTCTCGCCGCCGCTAAAAAGTCCGGCGAAAAGCTCTGGCAATTGCCGCTCGACAAAGATTACCGCGAACAGATCAAGAGCGATATCGCCGACATCAAAAACGTGGGCGGACGCAAAGCGGGCACGATTACCGCGGCTTATTTCATACGCGAATTCGTCGAAGACACTCCATGGGCGCACCTCGACATCGCGAGCACGGCCTGGAACGACAGCGGCAAGCCTTATCTGGCGGTCGGTCCGACAGGCGTCTGCCTGCGGACTCTCGTGAATCTTGTATGCGGATGACGCGCAAGAAAGACAAGGGGACAAGGAAACAAGGAGACACGGGGAGAAGGAAATTCGAATCTCCTTCTCCTTGTCTCCCCTTCTCCTTGTCCCCCTGGTCTTCTTCAGATTGACCGTTTTCAAACCCACACAGTAAAATCCCGGATTACTACCCACCGAAATATTTTAATGGAGAAAAATCTATGAGCATCCAGGAGATTGAAAAGCTACTCGGAGAAGAGGGGCGAGCTTTACTGAAGCATGAGTGCAAGACAATTGCGAAAGACCTGTTGCACCTGCCCGGCCCGGATTTCGTCGACCGCATTTGGGCCGACTCGGATCGTCCGATAGCGGTGTTGCGCAGCCTGCAATCGCTCTTCAACACAGGGCGGCTCGCCGGAACCGGTTATGTTTCAATCCTGCCCGTTGACCAGGGCATCGAGCATTCGGCGGGCGCGAGTTTCGCGAAGAATCCGATCTATTTCGATTCCGCAAACATCGTCAAGCTGGCGATCGAGGGCGGATGTAACGCCGTGGCTTCGACGCTCGGCGTGCTCGGTTCGTGCGCGCGCAAATACGCGCACAAAATTCCCTTCATCGTCAAACTCAATCACAACGAGTTCCTGACCTATCCGAATAAGTTCGACCAGGTGATGTTCGGCAGCGTCGAGCAGGCCTTCGACATGGGCGCGGCCGGCGTCGGCGCGACGATCTATTTCGGCTCGGACGAAGCTACGCGACAGTTGCAGGAGGTGTCGCAGGCCTTTCAACATGCGCATGAACTGGGGATGTTCACAGTGCTCTGGTGCTACCTGCGCAATCCGGCGTTCAAGACCAAAGAAAAAGATTATCATGTCTCGGCCGATCTGACCGGACAGGCCAACCACTTGGGCGTGACCATCGAAGCCGACATAATCAAACAGAAGCTCCCGCTCAACAACGGCGGCTACAAGGCGCTGGCGAGCAAGGAGAATCCTTACGGCAAGATCGACGACCGCGTTTACAGCGAATTGACTTCGGACAACCCGATCGACCTTACCCGTTATCAGGTGGCGAATTGTTATATGGGTCGCGCCGGTCTGATCAATTCCGGCGGCGAATCGAAGGGACAGGGCGACCTGGCCGAAGCCGTGACGACGGCCGTGGTCAATAAACGCGCCGGCGGAATGGGGTTGATCTCCGGCCGCAAAGCCTTCCAGCGGCCGATGAGCGAGGGCGTGCAGATCCTGAACGCGATTCAGGACGTTTATCTGGCGAAAGAAATCTCCGTCGCCTAGAGTAGTTAACAATTGCAGAGGTGGGACAATTTAAAAAATTGTCCCACTAATCAGTTTGTGAAAAGCAGTGGGACAATTTAAAAAATTGTCCCACTAATTGTATATTCACGAAATCTGCGTGACTGGAACTCGAGGTTCCTTATCGACTCGCGTTTCGCCGCGGAACAGCATGGCGAGGAATGGCGGAGCGATGAGCGTCGTCGCGACCGCCATAAACAGCACGACGCCGTAAGCGGCCGCATCGACCGCGTTCAGGCCCAAACCGATCTGCGCGACGACGACTCCGACCTCGCCGCGCGGAACCATTCCCATTCCGATCTGCGCCGCCTTCTTTTTACCCAATGGCCATGCGGCCAGCCCGCAGCCGATCAGTTTGGCCAGGACGGCGAGAATCGTCACAATCACGGCCAGGATGATCGTGTTGCGGTTCAGGAGCGCATCCGGTTTGAGTTGCATGCCGATGTTCGTCAAAAAGAACGGCAGCATGAATTCGGTGACGGCTTCGGCCTGATGAGGCATGTCCGTGCCTTCGGCCGATTCGGATAACGCCATTCCGGCCAGGAAAGCGCCGATGATCGCCGCCACGCCGATAAAAGACGCGACCAGCGCCAGCCCCAGACAGAGGGCCAGCCCGAAGACCAGATATGATTGCC
>DASUFM010000536.1:0-28704 GCA_036274535.1 Blastocatellia bacterium | reverse complement strand
ATGGCGCTGACTTTGTCCTTTTTGTGGCGCCAGCGCCACAAAAAGGACAAAGTCGAGCTATACGCCCTATTCATGGATCAATTCACAATATAAATTTTCGATGTCATTGATCAGTCGTTCTTTTGATAATCTCGATAATACGAAAGCGCGGCCACGTTCTCCCATCTCGCGGCGCAGGTCCGGCCGTCCGATCAAATACTTCAACGCGCTCGTGAACGCCTCGACATTGCGGCTCGGGGCGGTCACTCCGTGATCCCAGACCGTGAATCCGTCCAGCGACTCCCGGCGACGTCCCATCAGATCGGGCACGCCGCCGACTTCGGTCGACGCGAGCGCGCAGCCGCAGCCCATCGCCTCGATCAGCGTCAGAGGCGTCCCTTCATTCAGCGAGGTCAGCGCCGCAATGTCGAAATCGGCGTAAAGCGACGCCGCGTCGTCCCGAAATCCGGTGAAAATGACGCGCCCGTCCAGGCCGGCGGCGGACGCCCGCGCGTCGAGTTCCGCCCGTAAATGACCGTCGCCGACGATCACAAAAGCCGCCCCGGCCGTTTTCATTTTCGCCGCCGATTCGATCAGCATGGCGTGATTTTTCACCTCGCATAATCGCCCGACAACGCCGACCAGAACCTCGCCCGCGCCGATCCCGAGTTCTCTTCGCAATCCTCCTTTCCGGGCTCTTCGGGAAGCGATCTCATCGAAATCGATTCCGAGAGGAATCACCCTGTACTGCTCCGATCTTCCGACTTTGAACGCCCGGAGGATTTCATCGCGCTGCCGATCGCTGATGGCGATGATTCGATCGGCGCAGAACCTGGCCAGCGCGCGTTCGATCGCGAGAAACAATCTGGTTTTCGCCGCCCCGTAATAGCTATGGAAGATATGGCCGTGATAGGTGTGAATCACTCCCAGCCGGCGCGGGCGTAATCGAAGCGCCGACGGAGTCAGCCACTTATAGATCGTCGCCGCAACGCGTCCCACGGCCCCGGCCTTGGCTTTGTGAGTGTGAACGATGTGAGGTTTCAGCCGAAACAACTCGCGCAGGATTTTGAAGAGGACGACGACGTCGCCGGGGCGCAATTCGCGGCTCATCTCCTCGATGACCAGCGGCTCCACGCCGGCGGCTCGCGCGAAATATCCCATGTCGCCTTCGCTATCGGGAACGACGCCGGTGATGAGCGTCGTCTCGAAACGCTCCGGATCGAGCCCGGCCGCCAGCCACGTGACGTGTTTGGCCGGGCCGCCGACATTGAGCCGATCTATGATTCTGACGACACGTATCCTCTCCATCGCCGCGAAAAACCAGCGCTTCTCATTTTTCTGTCTTGCGTTTTTCCATCAGGCGTCGGAAAAATCGCATCTGATCGCCGGAAAATATGCGCCATGCGCCAACAGCGGCCAGAATGCACAAAATCGGGACCGCGTGAACACGGAATCGACAATAGCCCGCCGGCGACGCCGACGGCAGGAGCGCAAACAAAACGACGATCGCAAACAAACAAACGACAGGCCGCGGCGCCAATCCGGCGCGCCAGAACGATCCCACCCCCGCGATGGCCAGCAACCACAACAAGCCGATTTGCGTCAGCGGCAAAACCGTATGCCAGAATGAAGATATTCCGCCCCCTTTGGCCCCTCCTGATTTAACAAGCGTTTCGCGGCCGGTCCCCAGGCAGGTTCTGGCGAAGCCGATGACGGATTGTTTAATGACGGTCGCCCAGCGCTGGCGAATGATCTTCCAGGCCTCGTCGTTCATCATCTCCTTCTTTTCGGCTTGCGATAATGATCTGGCGTTCCAATCGGCCTCGGCCGCGTTGATTCGCTGAGCCAGATCCCTTCCCTGAAGGCCGGATTCGGCGCCATGAGCGATGTAAAAATAGAGGCTGGATGCGTCTATGGTTGAGAGCGCGTAAACTTGATGGCGCTGATAATTTCTTACCATCCAGGGCGTGACGAGCAGCGCGAACCCGAGAATAAACGCCAGGCCGTTTATTCGGCGCCTCGGTTGAACTACCCATGCCAGAACAAAAGCGCCCAGTTGCAACTCCGCCACCGGCTTGATCAGCGCGGCCGCGCCCAGCAGAACGCCCGCCAGCATGGAGCAGGCCGGCTTCAGGTCCCGCAAGTAGAATGCGAAGACAAGGACTGCGCCCGTCAGGGCGATTGCGTATAGCGTCTCGGCAAGGAGCATCGGCGTGTGGATGATGGTTACCCAATCGAACGCATAAAACAGGCCGGCCATTATTCCGGCCCTGGCGTTGGCGAGGCGCGTCGCCATCATCGCCAAAAACACCGCGAAGATTCCGCCGAGAATCGATTGGATAAAAGCGACCCGCGCCGGATTTACTCCCGAAGACGGGTTGATCAAATACAGAAAGAATGGATAGCCGGGGGGCCGCTGCAAATCGGTGGGAAAACCGAACTGAGCGGGAATTGACTTGTCGACGTAAGTCCAATTCGCCAATAACGAATTCGACAAACCATGATAATCGCCCGGCGGCGTGAGATTCCCGGCGCCGGCGAAATGTAAAAACGCCAGACGCGTTCCGGCCGCGGCGACAAACACCAGGATCAACGCCGGATAAATTCGTGATGCCATAATTCCGCCATCAATAGAGTCCAGAGCTGAGACGAATGATCGGCGCGGCTCCGCAGGTGTTCGTCGACCAGGCGCCTGACTTCGCGCTCGCGGAAAAACAGCCGCCCCAGAGCGTTTGAAGAGAACAGCGAGTCACACAACGTATCGCGCAGCGGCCCTCGGAACCATCGCCCGATCGGGACGCCGAATCCCATCTTGCGCCGGTTGACGTTCTCCGGCGGCAATAAGTCCGCGAACGCCCGCTTGAGCAGACTCTTCAATCTGCCTCCGCGAAATTTGATCTCGACCGGTAAACGCGCGGCGAACTCCATCACTTCGTGATCCAGAAAGGGCGAACGCGCTTCCAGACTATTGGCCATCGAAGCGATGTCGACTTTCACCAACAGATCGTATGGCAGATACGACGCGACGTCGCTGGCCATCGCGGCGTCAACAGGGTGAGTCGGGAGGCGGCATGGAATAACTCCGCCGCCTTGCCCATTCAAAAGCCGGCTGAATTCCGGGCTGTATAGCCGCAGTTTCGCTTCGTCCTGAAACATCTTCAGCCACTGTGTATAGCGCTCTGGCATCGGGCGCCACGCCGCGGCCAGAAATCGGCGCGCCCGTTGCGCGCGGCTCTTCGGGTCGTTTGAAAACGGCCGGCCGGAAATGATGCGGCCGAGAGAGCGTGAGGCGAGGGCCGCGCCGGGAATCGAGCGCATGCGCTCGGCCAGGTGATTCGCCAGATACCGTTCGTATCCCGCGAAGCTTTCGTCGCCCCCGTCGCCGTTCAAAGCCACGGTCACATGACCGCGAGTCATCCGCGCCACGTAAAAAGTCGGGATCGCGGACGAATCGGCGTAAGGCTCGCCGTAATGCCTGACCAGTTTGGGCAAAATCGATAACGCGTCAGGTTCGACTATGAATTCGTGGTGATCGGTTCCCCAGCGCTCGGCGATTCGCCGCGCGTGTGAGGTCTCGTCGTAAGCCGCTTCGTTGAAGCCGATCGAAAACGTCCTGACCTTCGCGCCAGAGAGCTTCGCCATCAACCCGACGACGACGCTCGAATCGATTCCGCCCGACAGAAAGGCGCCGAGCGGAACGTCGCTGATCATCCGCAACCGCACGGCTTCGGTCATCTTCTCGCGCAGGATTTCGCAGGCTTCGTCTTCGCCTATGCGCAACTTGGGCTCATAATCGAGCGACCAGTAGCGCTCGATCCGTTTTTCAAACCCGCTTCGTTTCAGTTCGAGCGTCAGGTAATGGGCGGGCGGCAATTTATAAACGCCTTTGAACGCGGCGCCTGGCGCGGGAACATAACCATAGCTCAGATAGGCGTCTATCGCGGGCGGATGGATTTCACGCGGGACGTCCTTTTCAGCCAATATCCCCTGCAATTCCGAGGCGAAGAGAAAACGCTGGCCGAATTGCGTGTAAAAAAGAGGCTTTTTGCCGACGCGATCCCGCGCCAGAAAGAGTCGCCTCCGCCGCCGATCCCAGATTCCGAAGGCGAACATGCCGCGCAGTTTCGCCAGGCAATTGACGTCCCATTCCTCGTACGCGCAGATGATCGCTTCCGTATCCGTGCGCGTGCGGAACCTGTGGCCGAGTTTCTCGAGCTCAAAGCGGAGTTGTCGAAAGTTGTAGATTTCTCCGTTGAAAGTTATCTGTATGTCGCCACGGGCGTTCGACATGGGCTGGCGGCCGGCTTCGGAAAGATCGATGATCGAAAGGCGGCGGTGCCCCAACGCGCAATACTCATCCGACCACACGCCCCAATCATCGGGGCCGCGATGAGCCTGAGTCTCGATCATCGGTTTCAATCGAGACCTGAGCGATCCGCCAGTCGTTGAAATTATTCCGGCGATCCCGCACATAAACGACGATCGAGGATTGAGGATTGAGGATCGAGGATCGTGTTACCGCGCGTAAGACGATCTTCCATCTTCAATCTCCCATCCTCGATCTTCCATACCCCGTCCTCGATCAGCGGCATTCGGAGTATAACTGATCGAGCGCAATGCCCATCGCCTCTCCGGTTATCCGCTGTGTCTTCCAATGGGCGCGCCACCAATCCCGCGTCAGTTCATCCCTATCTTCAGGCGAATAGCTTACGGCTATGGCGCCGCCCTCTTTTTCGAAAACCTCGCGGGCCAGATTGTCTATGTGGCGGCTGGATTCCGGGAGCGTGACAAATAAAGCGCTCTTCCATCCGTTGGCTTTCATGAAATCCGCGACCCTGGTCAAATAAGCTTTGTCGCATGGCTCAATGGGCATCCGCAGCGAGATGACGTCCTCGGCGGGCACGCCCTGCGAGATCAGACTGTCTCGCGCGTAATCGCTCGGATAAATATCCCAGGAGGCCTGCGAGCTTACGCAGACGATCTTGCGCGCCATTCCCTGCCGATACAAACCGATGACGTACTTATCCGCCGCCGAATGCTTGGAGATCGCGCTGTGCACTATGACGTCCGATTTCGCCACGACCGGCGGCGCGATGAGCATGGCCGGCAAGGCGAAGAAGATCGCGACGCAAACGGCCGCCAGCAACCCCAGCGAAATCAACGCGCGCCAAACCCATCTTCTTCTCCGCTTCATCATTGCCAGCCGCCCGCCAGCGTGTTCGCCCACGAGGTGAATTCGCGCACGGTCAGAAAGACGTCGCCCCTGCGCGACCACCAGGCGCGAGGCTCCCATTCAGGATAGCCGGCCGGGACCGGCGATGAATAAAAAATCCGGCCCGGCGACGCTCTTTCGGCCGTGTATGTCGCCCTCCGCGAATGAAAGGCCGAGGTGACGATGATCGCCGAATTCCAGCCCCGCTCGCGCATCAAATCATCCAGTTCCCGGGCTTCGGCGCGGGTGTTCAGGGCTTCGCAGATCATCGAAATCTTCTCGTCGGGCACGCCCAGGCTCATTACGTAGCGCCGCGCGGCCTCCCCAGTATGATAGCCCCAGGCGAAACTCATCCCGCTGACTACGACATTGTCCGCCCAGCCCTGATGATATAGCTCCGCGGCCCTCTTCTCGCGGTTGCAGCGACCGTCCCCGGCGAGCGCGACGATCGCATCGGCCTTGACGAGCCTGTCTTCTCGAATCAAACCTTCCGCCGCCCTGTTAAGCAAAAATGGCGTCAGGAAATAGACGCCCGACAAACAGGCGATGGAAAGCGCCCCCCATCGCGCGAGCTTTGAGCGCCTGAGATTGTTCAGAAAGCCGAGGTTCATCTCACTTCACAAGGCGAAGGCTCTCCAGCTCCGCGGTCGCCTGGGCCACCTTATCGCTGGCGTCCTGCCGCTTCACCCATTCGAGCAGTTCGGGTATGCCCTGTTCCAGCGAAACCTTCGGCTCGTAACCGAGCAGCGCTCGGGCGCGAGAGATGTCGGCCACGCAATGGCGGATGTCGCCTTCACGATATTTGCCTGTGATCTCCGGCTCGATTTCCTTGCCCAGCCCCTCGGCCAGCATCCTCATCACCTGTTTGACGGAAGTCGCGGCGCCCGTGCCGACGTTGACGGCCTGGTAATCGGCGCGGTCGGTTTCGAGCGCCAGCAGGTTGGCCTGAACGATGTCAGTGACGTGAACGAAATCGCGAGTCTGCCCGCCGTCTTCGTATACCACCGGCTTCTGGTCATTCAACAGCCGTGAAGAGAAGATGGCGCACACGCCGGTATAGGGATTCGAAAGCGCCTGGCGCGTCCCATATACGTTGAAATAACGCAGCGCGACCGCCGGTATGCCGTAAGCCCGCCCGACAACCAGGCAGAACTGCTCCTGATCCTGCTTCGTGACGGCGTAGACCGAGGTCGGAAACAGCGGCTTCTCTTCGGCGGTCCCGATCGGCGTCAGGACGGAACCGGTTCGCGGGCATATCAATTCCCACTTGCGCTCGGACAACTGGCTCTCCGGACGAATCGTCGGGTATACGAGTTCGCCGTCGGAATTGCGATAAGACCCTTCGCCGTATATCGACATCGACGACGCGACGATCAGCTTGCGGATTTGCGACCTGCGCGCGATCAGGGCTTCGAGCAGAGCGGCCGTGCCCAGGTCGTTCGCCCTCACATACCGCTGAATTTCATACATTGACTGCCCGACGCCGACCTCCGCGGCCTCGTGGTAAACGACTTCAACGCCGTCGAGGGCCTTCTCGAGCGCGGCGGGATCGCACACATCGCCGCGAATGAATTCGGCCTCAGGGTTTAAATATTGCGGTTCGCCCGTGACGTGCACCTGTGGCGCGAGCGCATCCAGGATTCGCACGCGGTGGCCACGCGCGACGAGCGCGTCAACCAGATGCGATCCGATAAAACCGGCTCCGCCGGTGACTAAAATGTTATGCTTCGGCATTTCCTTACTCGGTGAAATTATTTTCTCATTTTGGCGGCGTCTTCCAACACCTCCGCCAGTCTGGGGGCATGCGTTTTCAAAGAATATCTCTCTTCTACCGTAATCCTGCCCTCGCGCGCCAGCCTTTCCCTCAGCGCCCCGTCTTCCAAAAGCAGGTCGAGGTAATGAACCCATTCCTCGGTCGAACGCGCGTGAAAGCCGTTCACGCCATGTTCGATGACTTCAGTCGTCATTCCGACCGGAGACGATACGCAGGGCGCTCCGGCGGCCATATACTGAATCGCTTTGAACGCGCATTTGCCGCGGGCCCATTCATCGTCCCGGATCGGATAGACGCCGACGTCGAGGTCTTGAAAATCTCGAATCTCCGTCTCCATGTTCCAGGGACGATTTTCCACTTCCACCCCCGGTATATGTATATCGCGCCCGGCGCCGATCACGCGAAACACGAAGCGGCGACGCCGCGCGAGCCGTTGCAACGCGGGCGCGATCAGGTCCAGGTATTCCGCGGTGGAATGGGTCCCGATCCATCCAATGACCGCGCCGGCTGCGGAATCGACGCGCGGGCGCTTGAGCGCGCCGGCGCCGGCGAACAATTCCGTATCGACCACCGTAGGCAAAACCGTCACTCTGCGGTTATACCGCCGAGCGTAACTCGCCAGGTATTCATTCCCCGCAATGATGTGAGCGCTCATCGACAAAATCCACGATGATTTCCAGTGGCATCTCAACCATGAGGCGTATCGGCCATAGGTCGGGCTGACATATGAAACGAAGATCGCGTCGTCGAAATCGAAAATTATCGGACAACGCGCGGCTTTGTTCACCAGCCATTCTACCACAGGAGGGCCGATCAACATCGCCTCCCGCGCGACACAAACCACGTCGGCGCGTCCCGCCCGTATCACGTCAAACACGCGGCCGAACGCCGAACGTATGAGTCCGGCCGTCTTACGGACGAGCCGGCCGCGCTGGTACAGGTCGAGGAATAATTCCCTCGAGATGAACGGCGCGATCTCGCACTCGATCCCGCGCGCTTTCAAATACGGAAGGAATTGATATGCGCGATATCGCGTATTCGCCGCTTCGATCGGATACGGCGTTAAAAACAGGACGCGCATTCAGATCGGATATCGGATCAGCCCGCTATCTTCAGGCTCGCTTCGCTCACCGGCGGTCGCCGCGTCGCGTTTGAGGAATTTCCTTATCGCGCGCCGCTCCAGCCCGGCGACCGCGATAATCAACAGCCAGGGCAACAACTGCGCGCGCTGCCGGAAGATCAACCCTATATTGCCGAACATCATGCTGTAAAGCAGCCCCAGACCAAGGATGAAAAACAGCATCGGCTGCGCGTCGGCCAGTCGCGTTTTGCAGACATGCCACAGGCCCGGAATCAGCCCTGCCAGGACCAGCCACCACCATACCACCAATTCCGGCGTGGTCAGCAGCATTCGCAAACTGGCGCCGCCCAATTGCCAGGGGAACGGCGCCAGCAGCAGGTGCGCTCCGCCGACTCCAATCGCCATTGCCATGCCTGTCGGGGAATTCAGATCATATTTGTTCTCGACGCCTGAGCCATATCCGATTGAAATGTTGCGCTTGAATGTTTCGATCCCTTTCACCTTCGAATACTCTTCGACCCAGATGTCATAGCGGGCCATATATCCCGAAGACACTGCCAACGGCACAACCAGCGCCGCAACCGCCGCGGCCGCCAGGGGCGTTTTAAAGGACAATCTGCTTTTGCCGATCCGCGCCCTGATCCGTGGCAGCGCCAGCGCCATTATCGCCACCGCGGCCGCCAGATAGGCCGCATAGAATCGGAATGGCGGCAGCAAAACTATCGCCGTCGCGCACAATAAAACATATTTCAGTGAAAAACCCGAGAGCTTCAAATTCACGCAAGCGTAGAGCGCCAGCGCTTCCAGGAAGATCACGACCGGCTCTTTCAGCGTCTGCGCCGACCAGATGATTAACGAGGGGAAGAAACAGGCGATCCATCCGGCCCTCACCGCCGTCCAGCGGGAAAACAGGAGGATCGCGGCTCTATAAACCAGGACCACCGTCAATGCGCCGAAGAAGCAATTCATCGCCGCCAGAGGCAATCTGGCCTCGACCCCCGTGACGAAAAAAAGTATCCCCGCGAGTAGCCGAAAACCGCCGTGAGATCCGTCGTAGGCCGTCGCCCAGAGTTCCGGCAGATCGAGTAAGCCCAATCGCTGCTTGTTCCATGCGTCAGAGAACAGGACGCCGACGAACCACCCGCTGCTGTCTTCATCGCCGAGCACTTTCACCAGCCCCATCTCATAAATGACGATCGAAGCCGCGAATCTGACGGCGATCGCGCAAAGAAACAGCGAAAGCTGCTCGCGTCGCGTCTGACGATGGCGGCGCGTGAGCGTCAGCAGAAAGCTTCCCATCCCGGCGAATAGCAGTAGAAAAACTATCCCCATGAACAGATCGTTGTAATCAGCGCGTCCATTCATCCTATTCTAAAATCCTTTGATAAAGCCTGCGATATCGTTCGGCGCCGACCTTTTCCAGATCGAACCTTTCATAAGCGCTTCGGCGGCAGCGGGCGGCGAGTTCGGCGTCATCGAGCAGTTTCAAAAGAGCGACGACGGCCTCATCATAGGCGTCTCGGTTGAAATCCTTCACGATCACCCCGGTGCGGTCGTCCAGGAGAGCGCGGTCCGTATCACCGATGCCGGTATTCGAAACCACAGGTATGCCGGCGGCTAAATATTCCGGGATTTTTGTCGGCGAAGCCGCGATCTGAGAGAAGGTGGGCTTGCGAAATGACAGCCCGACTTTCGCGCGGCGCAGGTAAGCGGGTATTTCCGATGGCGGCGCCGCCCCGATCCAGTAATCTTCCTCTCTCAATCCGATTCTGCCCAACGTCTTCGACGCTTCAGCCGCCGGGGACACGGTCAATATGCGCAAATAAGCGTCCCGCCGCCGCTCGCGCAAAGCGAGAAAGAATCGCCCCATCTCTTCCAACAGGTACAAACCAGTTACCGATCCCGCGTAAACCACCTCGAACCTGTCGGTGAAGCCGATCTCCGGCGCGGCGTCCGGGGATTTTCCGTCAAACCTCGAAAAGTCGGCGCAACAGGGAATGACCTCAATTTTCGCGGGGTCCGCCTTCATCTCCGCCACCAGCCACGCGAACATTCGTTCCGTCAGGACGACCACCTTTTCCGCCCTGGCTACGCCAACGCGTTCGATCCATTTGATCGTTTTGTAAACAAGGCCGGTCATTCTCCAGACGCCGGCGTCGACATACTCGTCAGCGACCAGGCCGCGAATGTCGAAAACGATCTTCGACCTGCAAAGCCTTCGCGCCAGCAACGCCATGACCAGTGGGATATGCGCCCGCGCATGCAACACATCGATCCTCTCCCTACGGCCCAGCCTCACCGCGGCCAGCGTTCCAACGAATATGTCGTAAAGCGTCGCAAGAGCCGACGGCTTTTTGTGATAGGCCAGGGCCTCCCATTCGATCCCGTCTTCTCGCAGCCTCTCTCGCCATGCGCGGCGCTCTTGTTCGCCCCATGAGCGCGGCCAGCCCGGCTCGAAGGTAAGCAGGTGGACGCCGACGCCGTCGCGAACAAGCCCTCGCAGATAAGGCAATACCTGCGTCTGAGACAGCGGCTCGCGCAATCCGAAATAGCTGAGGTAAAGAGTCAGCATCGAGATTTTTCCCTTTCAACGATCAAATCGCCCGCATCTGTATATGACGATCGACACCTGGGACGGCACGCGTTCGGCGACCTGACAGTTCTTTTTCACCGCGTTCCGCGTTTCATCATTCGCCAGGTCATCGAAAAGCGATAAGTACAGGCTGGGCTGCCTGGGCAGAGAGGTGAGCACTGGAGCGTCCTGGGCATAGTGTTTAAGAGATTCTCCCTCTAATCCAGATGTCCATATCAACCGCCCGTGGGCCAGTCTCTCGGCGGCGCGAATTGTCCCGCGATAATCCTGGATGGGGAGACGATTTACCGCCGTGTATGCGCCCCAGAAACAGAACGCGGCGGCGGACGCGAGCGTAACGGACGCGGTCAAGTGATTTCGTCGCGACAATCTGTCCGCGCAGATCACCAGGATCGCGGCGACCGGGACATGCAGATACGCGAAGGCGCGCAGTTCATACACCTTTGCAAGGATTCCGGCTCCGACCCCGCTGAGAATAATCGCCAGCAGGGCGATCTTGACTCTCCTTCCGCTCTCTACATTCACGCGCGCGAACGCATATCCGATCAGCGCGATCAATACGACGGCGCCTATCGCGACACTGCCGTACGGGGTCAGCGCCGCCGAGAGCATTCGCATTGCAGTCGAGACATTAAAAGGCCCCTTTGACGTATGAATCATCGAGTCATACAAATACGTAGGTATAAGGAAGGCATGTAACGCGACGGCGAAAATCACCGAACTAACCAGGCTGAACACGTGCCGCTGATAAGCCGTATATCCATGTAGACGGGCATCGGGATTGGGATACACGGCCTCTATCAACAGGTGTGCGATTTGACCGCAGACCAGCGGAAGGGTAAACAAATTAGCGAGGATCAGCGCCACATTGACCGCATGGAGCGCAATAAATCTGCTCCGGCCCGGTCGTCTAAAACAATCCAGGTGAAGGGAGAGAGAAAGAGTTGCGAGAAATATCGCCAACCCGTACCCGCGGGCCTGCTCGCCAAAAAAATCCACCACCGGAGAAGTCGCGATCAGGCTCAGAAGCGCGAATAAGCTCATGCGTCTCAACTTGATTACCCTTCCCAGGTAATATGCCGCGGGAATTGTCAGCGCCGAAGCCAGAAAGTTCCAGACCCTCATCCCCTCTTCGGAAGTCCATCCAAACGCCACCGACAACCGCAGTAGCAACGAGTTCAGCACATGATTGTTTACGTTGCTTTTACCGTTCAGGCCCAAAATCTCCCCCAGCGAACGGGCTCCATAATGTTGAATGGTGGACAGTTCATCGTGCCAAAGACTATCTCCCAGATGAACAGACCCGATTGCGAGCCGCGTCGCGCAAAGAACCGCTACAGACGCCCAGAGTATTACGCCTGCTCTATCCCTTTCTTCAATCCCCGGCAATCTGTTCAACTGCGACTGATTTATCCTTCTCATCCTGTTTTCGGCGTACCAAAGCATAAATCCGGCGCCTAGCCCTAAACCCGCTCCGGCCATGCTCGCCATTCGGGCCCTCGAGAGGAGAACCTGGATCAGTTGGCGCCCTTCGGGGGAAATCACGCCATCAAGGCTGTATAGGCGAATCACCCAGACAAGAATGGTCTGATCGGAGATGAAGGCCAGAATGATTAAGGCCGCCAGGCATAAAGCAGCCATGGCGAAGAGCAATTTACTGCTAAGTTGATCGCCGGCTGTTCTTTTGATTAACCTGGCCATGATTGACATGATCGTTTTGCGGCTGAACTCGCCTTATCCAATACGGATTTGTAAATGCCCTCCAGAGTTCCGGCCGTAGTCTCCGGATGAAACCGCGCCCGTGCGGACTCAGCCGCGGCCTCTCCCAATCTCTTCCGTTTATCCTCATCAGCCAGCAGCGTACAGATTGCATCCGCCAGCGCCCGATCATCGGCGGGAGGAGCGAGCCATCCGTCAACACCATGCCTGATCGCTTCCGGAATCGGACCGGTCCGCGACGCCACGCAGGCGCGGCCGGACGCCATGGCTTCGATCAGGGAAATCCCCAGCCCTTCATAAAGCGAGGGGAAAACAAACAGATCGCAACAGCGCAAGAGATCCGGGATGTCCCGCCGCTCGCCCAGAAAACGCATGTATCGCCCGACTCCGAGCGAAGCCGCCTCCGATTCGAGGATCGAGAGCCATCGCTGATCGCCCACGGCGCCGACCGAGACCAGATGCGCTCCCGGATATTTCTCTCTTACCGCGGGCAGCGCGCGGATCGCGTATTGCAGCCCCTTCAGCGGTAATACCCTTGCGACATTGAGCAGAATGAAACTTCCTTCGGGCAGCCTCAGCTCTTCAAGCAGTTTCTGACGCCTGCTGGAATCGCCCGACTGAAACTGATCGATATCGACCGGGTTGTACAACAGATCGATCCGTTCAAGCGGAAACCCGAGCCGGTCATGAGCGTTTCGTTTCACATGCTCACTGACTGCAAGAATCCTCTCGCATCCGAAATGCGCAGTCCACCGATCGATCAACCACATCGGCCATCGTTTCAAAGGATTGACCGGCAAGGCATAACGCCAGGCGTCCGGCCCATGATCAGGGCTATGTACCGAACTGATCACCGGCGCCCCATTCAACCTTCCCGCGATGCGGCCAATCACATTGGCCGCCCACAGGTGAGTGTGAATCAGATCAGGCCGGCTGTTTCGCAGAAGGCGCCGCAACCGCCGGACCCCTTTCGGCCAATCGCGCTGGCGACGGCAATCGAGACTCGTTACCTTGACGCCCAGCGCCTCGATAGGCCCTTTCCAGTGCGTTGCGCTCGAAAACACCGTTATCACCTCGGCCTCAAAGCGGCTCCTGTCGAGATGCTTCAAAATGGTATACAGAAAGCGTTCCGCGCCTCCCGAGCCCAGCCCTTCGATCAAATGGACGATGCGAGCAGGAGACTTGATCATCGCTTACTGCTTTTGAGGCGACGAATCAGTACCGCAAGCGGTAGCGAGCGGCTGTCGGCCATGTGGCCGCTCGCGGCGCCGTACCGGCGTTTTGTGAACTCGAATATCTCAATCGCCCCCATCGCCGCGGCGATTAAAGCGATTGGCTCGGCGATGAGCCTGAACCGAGGCGATCCGTAAAATATCAACGATTGAATTAAAACTGACGCCGGCAGCGCAAGAAGCGCCCATTTCCGCGGCGTTGACTTGCGGCCAATAATCAATGCGCCCAATGCCGCGGGTAACACGATAAATACATATCCCCAGTTGAAACTTCGGGATGCGCCGGCCGAATGAGGGAAAATTTCCCAGTCAAAAGGCGCCAGCAGATAGATCAATTTGGAAGGCCACAGTTGGAAAAAATATTGCGGCTCGGCCCTTAGGCGATTTATCGTTTCTCTCTTTAAATATTCCGACACCGCCACTTCATCGGCCCCCCCGGAGGAGGCGGCGACAACAGGGTCTTCTTCACGCGGCAGGGTTCCCCAAATCAGTTTCGAGCCCTTCCTCGGCGGCCAGTAGGACGCGTAAAACGCTATTCCATCTTGCGTCGCTAAAGGCGCACGACGATGGAACACGGCGTAGTTACGAACGCCCCACGGCGCCAGGATGATCGCCAGCGCCATCGCCACAATAGAAACGCATTTAAAAGCGTTCGCCATACCGCCGGTTCGCCATTTAGTTAACAGGATGGCGCCGAGTAAAAGGGCCGCCGCTATCACACTTGCGCCCCGCGTCAATATGCTCAGCCCCAGCAATGCCCCCAATGACGCCGGCGCCCACAAACTGTCAGAGCGCGCTATCCTGACCGCCACGCAGATTGACAACAGTAATAATGGGATGGCCAGGTTCTCGGACATTAGCGATCGGGAAGGGTAAATCAATCCAGGATATAAGGCCGCCATAACACCGCTGACGATGGCTGCTTTTCGACCCAATATCGCCATTGCCAAATACATCAGCGCCAGCACCGTGAGACCTCCCAGAATCGCCTGGACCATGTAGGCTGTGAAAACGCTCTCGCCGGCGATGGAATATATGCCTGCTAAAAAGAAAGGGTAGCCCGGAGGCCTCCAGGCTGTAGGACTGCCGTTCTGAGCGAGATAACCGTGGCTCGTCACTATGGACATCGCAAGACGATGGTAATCGGCGGCGTCGGAGGCCGGTTTCGCCGGAAAATTTATGACCGCATAGAAACGTAAAATTATCGCCAGTGTGAAAATCAGCGTGAAAGCAAACCTGTTCCGCGTAACTCTCTGGCCGGTCGTAAATTCGGAAAGTGATTTTTCCGTCATTTCGGATTATGCGGTCCTTTGCGCCCTTTGCGATTTAATGTCCCAATCCCGGCCGTCTCGATTTGGAATTGATGATCGAGACGCCGCCACTCCCCGAACCGTACCGGGCAAGTCCTTCCTGATAGCCCTGGTATATCGCCACGGCCACCATCACCTTATACAATCTGTGCAATATCGGAGGCCATGGCCAGTTTCTCTCCAGAAATGCGCACGCGCCCGAAAGGGCCGTCTGCCAATGTTTCGCCGCCAGAGCGCTCTTAACAAGTTTGTTGGCGAACAACGCCGGACCGTCCAGTCTCCAATCAGGCGGCAAATTTCTCCGGACCAGTCTCAATTTGACCAGGCGATCGCCATACTTCTGCCACAGAAGCGGCATGAACCGATTTCCCATCCTCTGGCGGAGGCAAAAATCTTTTATGGAAAATCCGGCCCAATCGTTATGTATCGACACGATGCTGGGACAAAACAGTATCTTGATACCCGCGTCCCAGGCGCGGACGGCGAATTCGTAATCCTCAACGCCGGCCCCCGTATATATTTCATCGAACCCGCCCAATCGCTCCCAATCGGCGCGGGGCAGCGAAGCGTTGTTCGCGGTAAATCGGTGATCATCGACCGCGGCCGATTCGCGCGGCACGAACGGTTGCAATGACTGCCGATATTTTCCGAATGGAGTGGCGAGTTGCTCAGGCAGGTTGACAACCTGTCCCGTGATCCAGCAGCCGGGGTTCGACAGCAGCAGTTCGTAGTGGCGGCGAATGTAATCAGGCTCCGTCAGGATATCGTCGTCCACCAGAACAATATACCGCCCGCTCGCGACCGCTATTCCGGCGTTACGCGCCGCGGACGCGCCGGGTTTCTCTTCATGGATCAGCCGCAGCGGCGCCGGAAATCGCTGCGCGCGTACAACTTCGTCGGTGTCGTCGACACAGCGGTTGTTGACCACTATCGCTTCCCAGGGCTCGGTAAATTGTTGCCTGGATAAATAAAGAAGAGTTTTTGCAAGGGGGCCTGAACGGTTGTGTGTGGGTATTACTACGCTGACTTTCATTTTAGTTCGGCTTTTCGAGAACAACGACTAATTCTTCACCAAGGTCAAATCCGATCGCCATGAGCGCTCGCTCGTAAAGCGCCAACAGCCTGTCCTGAAACGTGATCGATACGTTATGAATATTGATCAGCTCTCGTTTTCGATAGCGCCTGCTACATGCGATAGCCCACTCCGCGCGGCGGGCGGAAGATTTCAAGCTCACAGTAACCAGCCCGACGTCATCCGCGGCCTTCCTGATGGCGCTCTCGGCCGGCAATATCAGATGTCTGGGAGGGTCCCAATGGAGCCAGTCTTCGCGGAACATGAGCGCCCCGAGGGATTCAATGTTTGGGTAAATCAGAACAGCGCGCCCGCCGGGGGCCAGGATGTCCGCGATTTTACGTAAACATCTCAAGGTGTCCGCCAGGTGCTCAAGCACGTGCTGCAATACGACCAGATCATATGCGCCGAACGGAAGGGCGGTGTTCTGAAAGTCGCCGACCATCACCGGTTGTCCGGTCGTCCGGCGCGCGATTTCCGCCGCCTGCTCATCCCACTCGAAACCTTCCACTTGCCAGCCTGCCTGGGCCAATGCTTTCAGCAGCCGTCCCGCCCCGCAACCGACTTCCAGAGCTCTAGCCGCGCCGGGTTTGAAAGGCAATAGTTCGTCTATCACCAGATCGCGGAACGCCCTCTCACGCAGCCTGCGATTTTTTGCGAGTAATCCGCCGAGCCGGCCGATCACGCCCCTCATCGGCGCCTGCCGGACCGCCGCCATAACCGATTGCCGCAGTTGGGCGCGCAATTTCAACCCCGCTTTTGGTCTCGCCGTCGCGGCGATCGGGGCGGGGCTCACATCCGGCGATTGATGAGTGAAATACGCGTCGGGGTAGCAAAGCGGCAGGTCTTCAACGATCACCATCGGATCTTGAAACACGGTTCTGCAATCACGGCATCGCCGATAACTGAATTTACCTGGCACGCCATGCAATCGATCAGGCAAACGAAACTTGAACGAACACCTCGCGGAGCCGCAAAGCGGACAGTCGACCACAGCCGCAGTACGAGGCCCCGCAATCGATAAAACCTGCTCTTTCTCCACCGCTTTCATTCAATGCGACCTATTTTTTATTCCCTCGCGCCACGCTCATTACATTTCGAGTCGCTTCCAGAAACCTGCGCCCATAGCGGCGATCCGGTTCCAGATGCGCGCCTTCACCCCATTCATTCCAGGCGTTGATAAACACCAGCCGTTCGTCGCCACGGTGATTGGCGATCGTGTATTCGACCGTTTTTCCCAGCCAGTATTCGTAAGCCTCCGGACTCGAATTGATAAAGATCCTGGGAGTGTCCTGACGCCGGGGCGTGTTATCCCATCCGGGCATTACTGATTTGAAGAGCGTGTAATCCGGCTTCGGCTTATGAATCATTATGTTTGCGGCCGTCAGATAATCCAAAACAGCTCCCGAGAAGCCAGGGCTGAGCCCGGCGACTCGTGAATTCAGATCGTCTATCCTCACCTGATTCGGGGGGAATTCGACGGCTGCGTCAAACTCACAGGGCCTGGGATCGATAACAACGCTTTGTACGGCGCACAGGTAAATTTCGCCCAGCCCGGCCTTCTTCATCTCTTCTCGCCAGATGGCCGAAGTCTGTTTTGCGTCCGGCAAACCATCGACTCGAAAAACCAGTAACAGCGGCTTGCCATTTACTCTTATGTAGCGGCGATCTTCAAAGGCCGGAAACAAACTCCGAATGAAGTTTCGGTCGTCTTCAGGGGAATGCGGTTGCGCCAGCAGGATTTCATTCGGAGAAACGTCCCAGGCGCGGGTCCAGTTATGGTTAGCCCAGCAAATGCAAAAAGGGAAATCAGGACGGCCATTGCTCAGCACTTCATTGAACGGGCGCTCCAGAAGACGCCGCCCGCCGAACCAGTAATGATGATAACAAAACCCATGTATCCCGTATTCACTGGCCAGTTCCGCCTGCTTCTCCCGCGCTTCCGGGACTCTCAGATCGTAAAATCCGAGGTCGGCGGGCAAATGAGGTTGATAATGGCCGTCGAAGTTGGAGCGCGCCTTCGTAACATTCGTCCATTCAGTAAAACCATTGCCCCACCATTGATCATTCTCCGGAATCGGATGATATTGTGGCAGGTAAAACGCGATTACGCGGACGTCATTGCCTCTCAGTTTTTCCAGGGCCGCCCGGCTTAGCTTCAACAAAGCGTTAGCCGCATCCAGGTTCCCGGCCCCGGCGCCCGCATGGTCTCCGGCGCCATTTAAATAATCGCCATTCGGACGCGCAGCGCCCCTGGCTCTGGATCGCTCGTAGGCATTCCGCAATTTTCCGAGCGCCACCCACAGCAGGCCCTTCCTGGCGTCGTCGAGTTGCGCGCGCAACGATTGTATGGTTCCCTCACGCTCCGTTAATAACTTCCGGAGATGGCTGATCACTAACTCATGATCTTCAGGCTGGCGCAGCGCTCTAATTCCCGTCGAGTAATTTGTGTCGTTCATTTCCTTATCTCATTTCCACGGGAATTCAGCGAAAGCCATAAGGTCCCCCGCAGCGCTCCGAATACCATTGGAGTAACGATGATAACGCCCGCTCAAAAGCTCTTTAATAACTCGCAAAAGCCTTGGCATATATTTTTGTTTATCTGACAGAAGGGACTTGCGTAACTGATAGTGTCGAACGCGTTCCCGGCGGCGGCCTATTTCCGCGTTCACGGCGCTCAGGACACTCTCCGCCAGGTCTGTTCGCCGGGTAATATACCCCTTTATCAATTCCATACTCTCCCTTTCGAGTATCTGCTCTTCCATGATCGTTATCCGGTTACTCTTTACGAGAGTTGTCCGATCCAGGTTAAAGATGTTCGGACCCGCGCCCGTTCGTCGGCCGGCGCGCCTTCTCGGATCCGCGCCTATCAGCTGCATGGCATGCTGGCGGTATTTCACTAATGGCTCATTTATAAAAACGCATTTGGCCGTCATCAAAAGAAGCATCGCGATCCAACCGTCGTGAGTGCGCCGCGGGAGGTCGAGCGGAATAGGGAGGATGAGTTTGTTATATTTGGCTCGAAACGCGATGGTATTTCCGGCGACCATGTTCCGCTTGAGCAAGCTCGGCAGCAACTCCTCGCATTTTATAACCCCGCCGCGTTTCAAGTGTTTGGGATACTCATAATAATCGGATAAGTCGCTCCCCAATGGCCTCAAAGTTTCATCAACCAGCCCGGCGTCACTGAAAACCATGCCGACTTCGCAATCGTTATCAAAAACGCTAACTACGCTTTCAATTTTATTCGGCTCCCACACATCGTCCTGATCCGATAGAAAGATAATGTCTCCTGAGCAGCGCGAAATGGCGTTCTCGAAGTTTTTCGTGTAGCCGACATTTTGTTCATTTATAAAAACGCGCGCGGGAAAAGGCGAGCGCCTGGCGAACTCATCCAGCATCGAGACGGTTTCATCTTGAGAACAGTCGTCGCAAACGATCACTTCGTCCGGCGGGCGAGTTTGAGTCATGTAGCTTTCAAGCTGCGGCGACAAATACTTTGCCCCATTATACGCGCAGAGGGCTATTGATATTTTGTTACTCATCGACGCTCGCGGGAAAGGGGCGCGGCCGCGCGTAATATCAACTGTTCGCAAATACGGTGGGCGCCGATCCGATCTTTCCAATTCCCCCGCCACTGTAATCCACTTCCCATTCCAGCATGGGCCGTATTAACCCAGGCCACGATCCGCCGCCATAAACGCCCCGAACCCCGTCTCCGTCGCTATGATCGACGATTTGAAACGACACCGCGTCCGGCGCGATGGCGTGTACGACGTCGGGGTTATAGCTGACTACCGCGGCCAAAATCGAGAAAAGCCCCTCCGCAAGAAAATTGCCCGGGATTCGGCAACGAGCTCGCACCAGGCCCGGTTTCAGAGGTCTTTCATGCCAGGCGGCGTTATTGAATTCATTGGTCGCAAACAGGCGCGCCCCATCCTCATTCAGCACATGGAAAACCGCCGTGGGGCGAACTTTAGCCTGCAAATTCCAGTATTCGATTTCCAACAGCACGGGTTTTCGTATGTCAATCGTGTGCGCCGGCCTTCCTTGTTCATCCAGCGCTCGCACGGCTCGCAGGCGGGCGACGGAGTCTCCCGGCGCCTCCCGAGAATCCGGCCATGTTCTTTCAGCGGGGCTGCCGGCGCCCGATTTCAAGTAATGCCTGGCGACCAGCTGGGATGGACCGTCTTCCACAACTCGCCCCTTCTCCAACAAGATGGCCCGGCCGCAAAGTCTCATCACCATGGGAACATTGTGAGAAACAAAAAGGACTGTGCGCCCCTGCGACCCCACTTCTTCCAGCTTGCCCAGGCATTTTTTTTGAAAACCGGCGTCGCCTACGGCCAGGACTTCATCCACAATCAATATTTCAGTTTCCAGGTGAGCGGCGACGCTGAGGGCGAGTCGCATGTACATTCCGCTGGAATAATGTTTGACTGGCGTGTCTATGAAGTTTTCGATTTCGGCGAAGGCGACGATCTCATCGAACTTACGTCCTATTTCGCCGCGTTTCATGCCGAGAATCGCGCCGTTCAGGTAGACGTTTTCCCGCCCGCTCAACTCCGGATGAAAGCCCGTGCCTACTTCAAGCAGACTGCCGACGCGGCCGTAAAGATCGACCTGCCCGGTGGTGGGTTCGGTGATGCGCGAAAGCACTTTGAGCAGCGTGGACTTTCCCGCCCCGTTGCGACCAATAATGCCGACGACTTCGCCCGGCGCCACTTCGAAACCGACTTCTTTCAGAGCCCAGATCGTGCGGTCTTCCGATTTGCCGTTGCGGCTGAACAATCTGAATGGGGCTTGCGCGGCGGCGGCGATCGATTCACGCAGAGTTTTGTAAGGCGCCTGGCGCGCGCCGATGCGAAATTGTTTGCCTAGTCCATCTACTCTGATGATCGGCCTCATATGATATCCGCGAAGGCGCGCTCCACTCGCTTGAAGTAGTATGCGGAGTAATACAGAAGGGCAAAGGTGATCGCGGCGGAGATCGCCAGCGCCGGCCAATTAAAAGGCCGCCCGAAAAACGCCGACCGGTATCCTTCGATAATTCCGGCCAGCGGGTTGAGGATGAAGGCCCAGCGCCAGCGTTCGGGAATCATGCTGGCCGGATAGATGATCGGCGTGGCGAACATCACCAGCTGTATGGCGAAAGGCAGCGCGTAACGAACATCGCGGTACTTCACGTTCAGCGCCGACATCCACATTCCCACGGCGGCCGCCAGCAGCGCAGTCATGGCGACCAGCCCGGGAGCCATCAACAGGTTCCAGCTCAGGCCGACGCCATAGTAAGTCATCAGGAGGATCAGGACGCCGAAAGCAATCATCAGATCGATCAGACCGGCCGCGACCGCCGAGGCCGGAATGACCATTCTGGGGAAATAAACTTTGGTGATGAGCCTGGCGCTATCGACCAGGCTGGCGCCGCTGTTGCTGACGGCGTTCGAGAAGAACATCCATGGCATGACCGCCGCATAGGCGAAAAGCGGGTAAGGAATTCCGTCCGACGGCAACTGCGCGATCCTGCCGAAGAAGATCGAGAAGATGATCACCGTGAAGAGCGGTTGGATGAGGGCCCAGGCCACTCCCAGAACAGTTTGCTTGTACCTGACCTTGACGTCGCGCCAGGTCAGGAAATAGAGCAGGTCGCGATAATCCCACAATGATTTCAGATCGACGGCGGCGAATTTGTCTCCCGCGCGAATCGAGACCAGCGGCCTCTCGGATTGCGGATTGCGGCCCCTGCTTGTGGATGATTGCGGCTTGAAGAATTTTGGCGAGCGACGATCTTCTTCCATTCTATGACTTGAGTTGTCGTACTCCGATGACGCGAATCATGTTTTGTCCTCTCGCAACCCGCAATCCGCAATCCGCAATCAGCCGGCGTTCGCTCCCCTGTAACCTTCATTGTAGGAGCTGGTATAGCGGTAGTAGTCGTAGTCGTCATAGCCTTCACGCCTGACATTGACGTTGTTGAGCACTACGCCGAAGACCCGCGCGCCGGCTCTGGCCAGTTCGCGTCGCGCGCGGCGCGCCAATTCACGCGTGCTCCTGCCCGCCTGAACCACCAGGATCAGGCCGTCGACCATGGTCGAAAGAATGATCGGGTCGGTGACGCTGATCATGGGCGGCGAGTCGATCAGAATGTGATCGAAACGCTGACCGAGCGCGGTGAGCAGTTCTTTCATGCGGTCGGAGCTGATCAACTCGGCCGGGTTTGGCGGAATAGGCCCGCACGGAAGCGCGTAGAGGTTGGGAATGGGAAGTTTGACGATCAGGTCGTCGATCGGCGTATCGCTTGAGAGATAGTTCGAGATTCCATTGGTGTGCGGAATCTTGAACGCCTTGTGAACGGCGGGGCGTCGCAGGTCGGCGTCGATCAACAGGACGGACGCGCCGAGTTGAGAAAGCGAAATCGCGGTGTTCACGGCGGTCGTGGTCTTGCCTTCCCCCGGCTGGCTGCTCGTGATCAGAATGGTTTTCGGCGGCGCGCCGGCGTTAGAGAGCAGGAGTGACGTTCTGAGCATTCGGTATGATTCGACCACTGATGAAGACGGCGCCAACCCCGCCGGAGCGGCGCCCGGCGACTCCGCGATACTGCCGTAGGCTCCTGAATTGCCGGAGGCGCCAGAGTTGGAGGATTTGGCCAATTTGGCGCCCCCGGACTTTATCATCTTTTGCAGGCCATTCTTTTTCCCGGTGTCCAGCCGAATCGCTTCGGCGCTCATCGATGGAATCAGCGCCAGAGTCGGAAGCTGGGTGGCGCGCCCCACGTCTTCGACGTTCTTGACAGTGTTATCCAGGTATTCAAGGAGCAGGGCCAATCCGACGCCGGCCGCCAGACTCAAAATCAGCCCTATGAATATCGCGCGTCCTCGTCGAGGGCCGACCAGCGCGGCGCGCGCCGGGTCGATGATGCGCATGTCATTGGCGTCCTGCTGCTGTTCGATCTGAGCCTGATTCGTCTTTTGCAGGAAGTCGTTGTAGAGCGCCTTTGTAGTATCTACATTCTGTTTGAGAATGTTGAATTTGATCGCCAACTGATTCTGCTGTATGGCCTCGGCCTTGGCCGATTCGAAAGATTCCTTGAGCAACTTTTCTTCGCGTCTGGCGCGCTCGGCCTCGGCCTTCAGACGGTCTCCCAGGTTTTTTGTGCTCTCCTCAACCTGCCGCTGCAGTTCCTTCATTTGATTGCGAGTCGCGATGACCCTCGGGTTTTCCGGGCCGTAGACGGCGATCAACTGCGCGAGCTCGATCTCGAGCCCGCTCAGCTTGGTCTGATTCTGCGTTATTCCCGGATCCGAGAAGGCTTCCGGCAGCCGGGCGACGCGTCCCTGTTTGACCTCTTCATATAGCGACTCTTTGGAGTTGGCGTTCGTTTCCGCCTTGAGCGACTTGTCGTAAAGGTCGGAGAGTTTGGTGACTACCAGATTTTGCTTCTCGTCGGACGAAAAGAAGATGTCGTTGTTTCTGCTGTATTCGGCCAGGTTCCGCTCGGCCTCTTCCATCTGGGCTTTCAATTGGCGGGTGGTTCGATCCAGCCAGGTCGCGGAGCTATTGCTCCTGGCAGTCTTGTTGGCGACACGTTCATCCACGAAAACCTGGGCCGTGCCGTTCGCGATTTTCGCGGCCATGACCGGGTCCGTGTGAGTAAAGCGGATCTGGATCGCGCGTGTTTCTTCGACTTGCGAAATATAGAGGGATCCATCCAATTTGGCGATGTATGGCGCAAGTCGCTCGATCTCTTCTTGAGATAGAGGTTGAGATAGAGGGCCGTCGATCAGCGGCGGCGGGCTCATGTTCGGTTGATCCCCGGCGCGCTCCTGACCGGCTCCGCCGGTCAGTCCGGTGAAAATCTCTCCCGCCGTTTCCATCATCGATCTGGGCGCGTCCGCCTGCAGGAAATTGGGGTCTTCATTGAGCCTGTATCGGACGACGACCTTTGCGAGCAACGGATACGTCCGCAACAACAGCAGGTCGGTCTTGATCCTGTCGTTAGCGCTCGCGCCGAAGTACGCGTCGCCGAATTTGAAGATCGACGGTTTGTCATCGATGAGAGCGACCGTGGCGGTCGCCTGATAAGTCGACTTCATACGGAACGATTCGACAGTGACGATGGTCGTGACAATGACCGTGACCGCCATCACCAGCCATTTGCGCCTGCGAATCTTGCGCCAGTATTCGCGTATGCTGGGCGTGTCGTCGGTCGCCGCATTGTAGTAATTGTAGGCAACCTGATCCATCGAACTGATCGGCGTGACTACATTCGATCTGACCAGACTCGTTTCGTCCATTCTGCTTTCCGGACGGGCTTCCGAATGAATTGGACGATCGAGTTCATTGTTATCGCCTGAATTTTTTTCCTCTGGCATTGACCTCACCCCACTGACTTCACCTTGGATACGGAATTCGATATACGGCGTTAGGAATCAAAGTATTAAGAACCGTGGCGCCGATTGATTTGGCGGAACTGTTGGGAACCCAGACCACGTCGTTGCCCATGATCGGCAGGTCCGGGCTCTTGCCGCTCATCACGTCCCCGATGTCAACCGGCATTTCGGTGAAATTTCCCGTGACCGGGTCTGAGCGGAAGATGATTCCTTTGCTGAGCCTGGCTTTGAAAAGCGTTCCACCCGCAAGCGAGATGGCCTGGCGCAGGGTGATTCCCTGTCTGAGGTGGAACTGCCCCGGCGCTTTCACTTCGCCCGCGACATAGAAGACGTCGGACGGCGGGATGTAGACCAGGTCACCAGGTTGAACGATGATGTTGTTATCCAGCCGGCCTCTGAGCACTCCGCCCAGATTGGCCGTGATTATTTCGTAATCCGGCTCGCCTTCGATAACAGGCGCCGGCCCTGTCCCGTCAGTCATCCCATTGGCCTCCGCCTTGGCCTGATTGATGATCTGATTTAACTGGTTCTTGTCGCCGGCCTGTGAGGATACCGTCTGCGAGGGGTCGGTTTGTGAAGGACCGGTCTGCGAAGCGCCGGCCTGTGAGGGACCCGCCTCCAATTTCTCGGGCTTCGGCGGCGTTTCGCGGAAGATATAAGCGACAAGGCCGTGGTTGTCATCCAGTCCCCCGGCTATCGTGGTCAGGCGGAACAATGAAGGCTTGCCCGAGATGACATAAACGCCCGGATTCCTGACGGCGCCTTGAATGAAAAACGTGCGGCTGTTGTACTGTTTGACCGAGACATAAACCTGTGGGTCCTGCAGATAACGTCCGCGCAGGCCGTCAGCGATTATTTTACTGACCTCTTCAGTAGTCTTACCGGCGGCCGACAACGGCCCCAGGAAGCGCAGCGGGATGATCCCTTTGGAGTTGATCGTGTAATTCACCGACAACTCCGGCGCGGCGTCGACAATCACCTCGATCACATCTCTTGGAGCAAGTTTGTAATCCTCATCTCCGTATATGATCACCGGCGCGCCGCGCGCTTCAGACCGCTCTGAGCCGGAACTGGTTACAGGCGCAGGCGCGCCGCCCGGCTGAGGCCGCTGCGGATCAGACTGCGCGTAAACCGCGCACATTCGCGACCCCATCTCCGAAGAGGATAAAATCAGACATGCGACGCAGAGAATCTGGAATCTTAACAACAGAATTTTCAAGCTGGCACCTCTCAATTTGCTGACGCTGACGCGCTGCGACGATGTCGCCCTGCGCTTTCCATAAGGCGCCGGTCCCTGGTCGCCTCGCCCGCGACATGCGAAACGACGGAGGTCAGGACCAGGAATAGCAAGGCGTTCGACGGAATCTGAAAATTGAAATCGAACAGGCTGTGAACGAACAATGCGAACATCCCGCCCGCGGCCCCGAGCGCCGTCCCGGACATGGCGCGACTTACGTGGCGTGACGCCCGCACAATGTCGCGCGCCACCAGGCAGATAAAACACAACGCAATAACGGCGCCGATTATCCCGGCGTCGGCCACGACCTGTAGATAATCGTTATGAGCTTGTTCGACCACTATCGTCCCATCTTGCGAGTTGTAGATCGGGTAAGCGGTCCCGAAGGCGCCGAGCCCCACGCCGAGCGCCCACCTGTCACGGATCATCGCCGCGGTGTCGCGCCATATCCAGCCGCGGCTTTGATAGAACGTCTCCGCGCGACGGCCCGACTCCGCGCTGTTTTGCGTCAGGTCGGTCTTTTCAATGCGCCGGATCACGGAATCGGCGCCCACCCACCAGACACCGGCGCCGATCGTAAAAAGCATCACGATCATCGCGCCGATTCGCGAGGCCACATGGTTGAATGAGACCGGGGAACGGTAAACAAGCAACGAAGGAACAAAGTCAGGGCGCTCTCTGTCCGCCTGTTCCCCCGTCCTTTTGCCGCCTCTTATCACCCTAAGCTCCCTTGCGCTCACAGGCTTGAATCCGAACGCGACGACGAACATCAATCCGGCTATGAGGCTGATCATCCCCCCCCGCGAGAGCGACATGACGACCGCCAGGCCCATCAACGCCGCGGCGAAACCATACAGAAACGCCAATTCGCCGCGGACCGCCCGCCTTAAAATCAAGGCCACCGGAATCGGCGCAATCATCTCAACGTACCCGGCGAAGTGATTGTGATTTACGAAAGATCCGAACGGCGCCGGCGGAGGCGAGCTGGGTTCGATAAACCAATAGTATTTGCCGTTCCAGGTAAAACGCTGAATCAACCCGAAGACTGACAGAGCAAAGCCGAAAAAGATCAGAAAGTTTCTGAACCAGGTAAGGGCGGGAGCTTTGGCCAGAAAGTTCGCCGACAACAGAAAGGCGGCCAGAAGGACGATTAGAACTTCCGTCGTGAGGCGAGTAGCTTCGGCGTCGAGCGAAATCGAGCGCACGGCCCCGGAGGATTCTGTGATCGTTACGCCTTGCAATACGCCGAGCAGAATCAGGACGGCCAGTGGCAGCGCCGTCGCGGGCGCGCTGATCTCCAGACGCCTGTCTATAAGGCCTTTGATAACCCACAGGACCAGCAGCGCGGTTATGGACAGCCCGAAAGTCGCTATCGACCACGCCTCGACCACGCCAAACGCGAGTGCGGCGCCGGCCATCAAGGCCATCATTCCGACCGCAATTATCGAATGAAGGTTAACGCCGCGTAGCCACTGAAACACAGAGTAGAATGAAGAGAGAAGCGTTCGCGACAGTCTCTTTTTCCCTCTTCCTCTGTGCCTACGTGTCCCTGTAGCCATTGCTAGCGCTCGATCAGCGTGAAATCATCGAACCAGATTGTCCCCCTGGTCGGGTCGTCATAACTGAACTTTGGAATTCTCACGACGGCCAGAATCACCACTCCTTGATTGGCGGGCGTGACAAAATTGACCGCGAGCTTCTGCCAGTCGTCCGAATCAGCGATCACCGGAGCGGACGCGCCGAGCAGGCTGTCCTGTCCGATTACGGCGATCCGAGGCCCTTCAGGCGTGACCAGTTCTTGCGCCTTCGCATAACATTCCAGCTGGTAGCTGGCGCCAGGTCTGAGGACCAGCGTCTGTTGAACCTGATCCCTCAACCTCGTTGTGTCCAGCCCCGAAAATGCGACTTTCAGAGAGCGTCCGCCGGTCCTGGCCACGCTCCGGTCGATCGCGACCCAGGCGAACCTGTTGGGACGCAGCGCCCAATCGAACTGATTCAGCCCTTTCACCTCATCCATTTCAAATCCGCCATTCCAGATGAGAGTCGCGGCCTGAGGGTTTTCGGGCGGAATTTCAGTTTGGACGTTGGACGTGTCATCAAGTCGTACCGCGTTCATCAATTCAATCCATGTCGTCCTGGCAAGGTCGAATTGGCCGGCCCGCATAAGCGCGTTGACCAATTCCGCGCTCCGAGGGGAATGCGCTTTCTGCTGTTGATCAATCGAATTGAAAACGGCGCTTGCCTCGGCGAACATTTTTTGGATGGTCAGAAATTTCACGACGGCGAGCAGAATCTCGGCGTCGTCCCCGGCGAAGGACCTCAAGGCGTCCAGACTTCCGTTCGAAGATCGCCAGAGCGTGTCGATGGCGTTCGGCAATAGATCGTTTCTGGACCTGGCGGCGATGCGGAGCGGCCCAATGGATTCACCCAGCTTCCCACGCCGCATCAGCAGATTCGCGAAAGCCCAATTCAATTGGCCGTTATTAGGCGCCAGTTTGACAGCCTCGCGGAGCGTTTTTTCAGCCTCCGCCTGTTTGCCGTTCAATTCCTGCGCGGTGGCCAGCGCGCTTCGAGCCTGGTAATTCCAGGGCGACAGGTTGACGGCCTGCCACGCATGGCGTTCAGCCACGTCGTCGAAATTCGCATCGCCGGCGACGTTCATGATCTCCGCCCTGGCCAGCCTGAAATTGATACGCGCCGAATTCGGGAACCGTTCAGCGACCGCGGCCAGCCATTCGAGCGGCCATGACATGCGCCGATCCGCAATCCCCCGAACGACAAAATCCGATGCGATCATCAAGCCCAGGCCCAGCCCAACACCGGTAATCGCCACGACGGCCGCCAGCCGCTTATATAAACTGTCCAGAGTTAAAGTGAAGCGCACTTCGCTCAATGAGGAAGCCCGAATATCGCGTTTTTATGCGCGGATATAATGTAAGTGGGCGGTGAATAGTGGGCAGTGGATAGTTCGCTTAAACGGACGCCGATAAATTCACGAACCGCCCACTGCCCACTATTTTCCGAGCAGCTACGGCGTCGTCGGCGACGCTACCGTGACGACAACGTTGTTGTCCTCACTCGTGGCCGCGGCTGCCGCCGCGGCCG
>DASUFM010000535.1:0-3546 GCA_036274535.1 Blastocatellia bacterium | reverse complement strand
CTATGGCGCAGAACAGTTACGACATACGGCGCGGCGCCTCTCATTTGTCGGAGACAAGCGCCATGCCTTGCAAATACTGCGTGACCTGCCTACCTCCTCCAATCCAAATCTCGATTTGATCCCGGGGGTGACAGCTATTGTCAAAGAAGCAGCGCGCGCCGCCGGCGTCAAAGTAAAATCACATCGCCACGACCATCCTAAACTTGCGGCTTATGTTGAGCAGCGTTGTGAAGCGAGTCGCGCCGGGCTGCTTGAAGTAGTAGAGCAAATCAGCCGCCTGGGTAACACTCCGCAATTGGCGGAGGATCACCTTCGCCGTCTTACGCAGTTGGCGACTTCCGACATTTACTGGGATGAAATTGTCGGCATTGAACAGGTCGAGCCTAATGATGGGTGGGTTTACGATCTAAGCATCGCTGGCTCCCATAATTTCGTCGCAGGCAATATCATTGTTCACAACAGCAATGTCGCCGACGCGATCAGCTGGGTGATCGGCGAGCAGCGCGCGAAGGCTTTGCGCGGCGGCAAGATGGAAGACGTGATCTTTCAGGGCGCCCGCAGCCGCCCTGCTTCCGGCATGGCCGAGGTGATTTTGACCCTCGTCGTTAAGGAGACCTTCGAAGTCCGGGGAGGCGCTCAGCCCGAATCGGAAGCTCTCAAACAGGCCGAAGACTCATTGACGCAGGCTGAAGCCGCCGTGGGCGCGATTGATGAAGCGCTGGCGGAACCGGAAGTTGAGGCCCAGGCCGCTGAAAGCGGCTCAGGCGCCGAAGCGAACGGCGCTCAGGCTGATCATCCCTCCTCTGGACAAGAGGGGGGACAAGAGGGGGGACAAGAAGCCGGACAGGCCGAGTCCGCTCAGGAATCCGAAGCGGCGCCGCAGCAGAAACAGCCGCGCAAGCCCTCCTTCAAAAAGATTCAGACAAAAGACGCGCCGCGAGTCTTTCAAGTCGGCGAGCGGATCACCGTCGGGCGCCGGCTTTATCGCACCGGCGAGAGCGAATATGAGATGAATGGGCGCATCTGCCGCCTGCGCGATATTCAGGATCTTTTCGCCGGCACGGGTCTGGGCGCGGCTCACTATGCGATCATCGAACAGGGACGCATAGGCCAGGCGCTGTCGGCCAAGCCTTTAGACCGCCGCTCAATGATCGAAGAGGCCGCCGGCATTTCGAAATTCAAAATGCGCCAGCATGCGGCCGAGCTGAAGCTCGAAGCCTCCAAACAGAACCTCTCCCGTGTCACCGACATCATCGCGGAAATAGAGCGCCAGCAGAACAGTTTAAAGCGCCAGGCGTCGCGCGCGCGCCGCTATAAACGGCTGCGACAGGAGATGCGCGACCTGATGCGCGCCGTCTACGTAGTCGATTACCGCACGACCAGCAGGACCCTGGCCGAGTTGGAGACCGCGCTGAAAGAAGTCTCCGCGCGTGAATCGCAACTCGCCGCGAAGACCGCGGAAAGCGAGGCCGCGGAGGGTGAGGCCGCCCGCGCCGCCCGCGCCGCCGAAGAAGCGCTTAACGAAACTCGCGAGATCGTGACGGCGCTGGACCTGGAAGCCGAGCGCGCGCGCCAGCAACAGGCTTACCTGACGGAGCAGATACAACGGTACGGCGCCAGATCGGCGCAGTTGGTGGGCGATCAGGCCGCGATCACGGAACGCAGCCAGTTCATATCTCAGGAGACCGCCAGGCTGCGCGAGGAATTGCGCCACATTGAACAGGAGTTAAATTCCGAGAGCAAAACGCTCGCCGACGAAGAGAATCGCCATCGCGAACAGGCCGAGAGCGACGCCCGGTCCGAACACAAGCTCGAAGAAGCCCGCAAAGTCGTCTATGAATGCGTGACTAATCTGGAGCGCTGGCGGCAGTTGAAGCGCCAGTTCACGGAATCGGTGGACCGTTGCAACGCCAGGATAAACGGCCTCTCCGCCGAATACGAACGAGCCCGTACGCAGGCGCAGGCCGCCCAGGAGCAATTCGCGAAGCTGACCGAAGAGACGGACATAATTTCAATCAGGCAGCAGGAATTCTCCTTTTCCCTCTCGGAGATCTCCGACAGGCTGGCCGTAATGCGAAGGACGCGCGAGGAGCGCCAGACCAGGCTCACGGCCCTCCAACACGAATTGACCGGCGCCGAGCAACGGTTGAAATCCCTGGTCGAAGTCGACGAGCGCCGGGCCTATTTTTCAGAGGCCGTTCAGGCGTTGATGAAGCGCTCGCTGCAAAGCGCCGCTTCGTCGAACGGCTTCTCTGCTCTCGGCACTCTCGCGGATTACGTCAAAGTCGCGCCCGAGCACGAAGCGATGATCGAAACCATGCTGCGCGATGAACTGCAATACGTCGTCGTGCCTACACTGGATGACGCGCTGCGCGCAATCGATTATCTGAAATCCCAGGGCGCCGGCCGCGCCACTTTCCTCGTCATTGGGCGAACATACGACGCGCCGCCGGGCGAACCGATTCCTTATATACATAACATAAAGATAGATTCCTCCGGCGACGTCACTGACGGCAATGGCGACCTCTCTTCCAATAATCATTCATCGGACCGCCACACTCATATTGCGGCCTCATATCGTTATCAGACGCTTGACTCAATGCTCAGCCTCAATTCCGATCTGGCTGACGCGTTCAAACTCGCTCTGCCCGGGTTGGCAAAAGCCAGCGTAGTTGAGGACGCGGCGCAGGCCATTGAGGCGTCGAGTTCGAGCAACGGCGCAGGGCCTTATGTATCGCTGGCTCGCACTGGCGAGCGGGCTATTGGCGGGCGGTTGGTGACCGGAGGGAGCGTATCCGAAAACGGCGCCGGTGTGCTTGCGCTCAAACGCGAGATCGGCGAACTGCGCGAGAAGATAGAGTCAATAGCCGCCGAAGCGCGACTCACGGAAGAGGCGTTGAATGAAATCAAATCTCAAATAGCTCAATCCGAGGAAGAACAGAAGCGTTTCGACGGCGAACTTCGCCAGATAGAGAAACGGTCCGTCGCGCTGCGAGAGCAATTGCAGCAATGCCAGCGCGAACGCGAGAGGACGTCCACGCACATTCGCGTCGTAGAGCAGGAGACGACTCAGGCTGAAGACGAGCTTAAAGAGTTCGAGGCGAAATTGCGCCAGGCCTCACTGCAAACCGACGAGGCGGAACAGTGGCGCCAGGAGGCTGAAGCCTCAGTGGCCGCCGCTCAATCAGAGATCGCTGAATTGCGCCGAAGCGCGGAGCGACGGCTTCAGGAATTGTCTCGTCGGCGCGCCGACTTCGCGACCAGGACTGAGAGACGCCGCGGCTTGCAAAACGACATCCGCCGTCTGGAAACCGAAGCCGCCGACCTGGAGAGCCGATTGAGCCGAAACCGCATGGAGGCCGTCGAGGCCGATGAGCAAGCCGCCGGCATGCGCGTCACTTCGGAGCTCGCGACGGAACAACTCCAACGCCTGGCCGCTCAAAAACGATTACACGCGGTGGATCTGGAGCAACGGGCCTCGGCCATGAACGAAGCCCGCGCCCGCCTCGAAGCGCTGGATATCGAACTGCGATCCCTCCGCGAGGC
>DASUFM010000534.1:0-15685 GCA_036274535.1 Blastocatellia bacterium | reverse complement strand
ACGCATTGTAGACGGTGAACAATGCGGTGTTCGAGCTAATGCCCAGCGCCAGTGTCAGCGTTGCAATCAACGTGAAGCCCGGATGCTTCCGCAGCATGCGCGCGCCGTAGCGCAAGTCTTGCAGTAAGGCTTGCATAAGTTCTCCTTCGTTCGATGTCTGGTTCATTCGCGACGGAGCGCAACAGCGGTCGGCTTGATAACCTTGCAGGCTCATGTCGAGGTTCATCTGATGTTGCGTGCGCCAACGCCAACTATTACGAGATCGTTTCCCAACTAGCGCCAGCGACGAATATCACTTCCCACGATGCCAATTGGGAAGATTATGAGGATTTGCTGGAGCTGCTTGGCGAAGCCAACGGCCCGCTCATAAGCGACAACGAAGTAGAATTGCGGGTATTAACACAAATTTCAACGGCGAAAATTAATTGATTTTTGAGGGCTTCTACCTGGACGGTCGTGCGCCTTCAACAGATGCGCACGCGTTAGCCCTGTTCAGTCCGTATAGCGACGATGGGGTCCACTCGCGCAGCGCGGCGGACGGGGACCACGCATGCGAGCAGGCCAACGACAAATACGGCTCCAGCCGCGAAGGCAATGGGGAGGACACTCTCCGGCCGCAGATCCCGGACCACACTGGACGCCAACGGCCTGGCCCAGAACGCGAGAAGCCCTCCGGCGAGGAGCCCGCCACACAGCACGATCAGAGCGCGGCGCAGCACAAGGCGCCATATATCGGCGGCGCTTGCGCCCATCGCGATACGAACGCCGACCTCGCCGGTTCGGCGCGCAACGGCATAGGACAGGAGGCCGTAGAGACCGATTCCGGACAGCGCAATGGCCAATACGCCGAAGTAGCTGGCCAGGGCGGCGACCAGGCGCTCGGGAACAATGGCCGAGTCCACCTGGCGCGACAAAGTGTTGACGTAAATCACGCGGGCCGTACTTAGTTCTTCGCGAACGGCCTGGCGAACTGGACCGGCGATCGAGTCGGGATCAACGGCCGTGCGCAATAGGAACTGAGTCATCACCTCGTTCTCCTGGAACATGTTGAAGAACATGCTGCGGGGCGCAGGAGCGTGAAGATCAACGTTCTTGGAATTTGCCACAACGCCGATCACTTCGTACGGTTCATCTCCATTCCAACCTCCAAAGCGCTTGTCGGGATCGACTCGGAAGTACTTGCCGACGGCGTCGCCGCCCGGGAAGTAGTGTCCAGCCATGGCCTCATTGATTATCGCCACGCGCGGACGCCCCACATCCTGCATGCTGAAATCGCGCCCCGCCTTGAAAGGAACGCGGAGTGTTTCGAAGTAGCCGGGTGACACAAAGTTGAGCGAGACGCGGGTTCGAGTTTCTGCCGGCTCGGGACGCTCGTCGACGATGACGAAGCGCATGGCCCCGCAACCCTGTATCGGTGTACAGCCCCCGATGGCTACCGACTGCACGCCGGTAATGCGCCGCATCCTTTCCTGCAACTGTTGCAACCGCGGCGCCAACTGAGCCCGATTGAAGCCGGTCTTCGAAGTATCGAGGATCATGAGCAGCACGTTGTCGCTGCGGAAGCCGAGGTCCAAGGTTCGCATCCGCGATACATGCCCGACGAACATCGTGGCGGCGCTGACCAGAAGCGCCGAGAGGGCGATTTGCGCGGAGACGAGCGAATGCTCAAACAGCCGCCCACTTCTATCACCGCCCTTACCGGCGTGGCGCAGTGACGTGGCCGAAGCGTTTCGAAACGCGTACCAGGCCGGAGCGAGACCGAAGAGAACAGCGGCGAGCGCCGTCACAAACGCGGTAAACAGCAGCAGGTTCAGATCGGGTTGAACCTCGATACGAATTCGACGAGTTGATCGGGCCGCTCAACGGGCATTTGGCGGAGAATGATGGCATTGATCAGGCTGAAGATGGCGGTATTTGCGCCGATGCCGAGCGCCAAAGAGATAACCGCCACGGCCGTAAAGCCTGGGCTTTTTTGCATCAAACGCAACGCGAATCGCACGTCATGAGAGATCATGGCGGCACTTTATGCCGGGCCCAAAAGACAGTCAACGATTTTGAAGGCGGCGCATGTCGAGATCGTATTAGTGGAAAGTCGCCTGTGTGTCTGTACCGCTCGCGGCGCCGAATTGGAACCAACCGGAATGCCGAGTCGTATGCCAATGCGAATCAGCCCTGACGCCTCAGGGGCTATGGAAACCAGGATTCAGAACACTCATTTAGGAGGATCAGCTATGGGCAGACTCGGCAAAATTTTTCTCGTCGCGTTGTTCGTGACCGTGGCGATGGCGCAATCGCCTGAACCGCCGCTCTCAGACACTCGACTCACCATCCACACTCTCTTACGCGAGGACATCTTCGCCGGCTTTTTGAGCGACGACATGGGACGTTTCGCCAGGGGAGAAAAGAATCTTCAGACGCTGCTCGAAAAACGGCCCGACGCGAAATCCAATCTGTTGGCCTGGAAAGCCGGCGTGGCGACTTACCGCGCGGTGCGCGCTCACGAAGCCAACCGCGCCGATGAGTTTCAACGGAAATATCGGGAGGCGCTCGACCTGTTCTCTCAGGCGCGCGAGCTCGGCCCGAATGACGGCGGGGTCGCCGCAGTCACCGGCGGCATTTATGCCCTCTTCGCCGACCGGCTGCCGAAGGAATATCGCGCCGCGGCGTGGTCGCAAGCCTATGACGCCTATCAGGAGCTTTGGAAACAACAAGGGGCTGTCGTTGACAAGCTTCCCGTGCATATCCGCGGCGAACTTCTCGGCGGATTGGCCGTGTCGGCCATGCGAACTGGCCGTGACGAAGAAGCGATGCGGCATCTGGACAAGATACTGGCCGCGCTCGCCAACACTCCTTACGAGCCTGCGGCCAGAAAATGGAAAGAGAATCCGAAGGCCGCCGACACAAGCATCACCTGTCTGACCTGTCACGAACAGGGACGCCTGGCCGCGCGCCTTAACGCGCTCAATAACAACAAATGACATTACCTTGACACTCATGTCACAGAGGCGCCGACCCGGGACGTTATCGACGATGGCGCCAATTGTCCTTTCGTCCACCGGACAAAAATGAGGCCGTCATTTTTGTCCGGCATTTTCTTGCGTTCGTCTCCTTGATCGACACATAACGCTCACCACCCCGGCTTTCGACCAACGCGGCTTATGGTTGTTTGAAGCCTGCTCCTGTTTATGTCTCCATAAGTCTTGTTTATTTACTTTCATGACTATAATATTCCCTCGTTAACTATCCTAATCAAAGCTTCCCTACGTTCCATTTAACGTCCGCGCCCGACTTTACGGTGACTGAGCTCGCATTCAACTCAAGTTGCGCCTTCACCGTGCAGGCCAGATGCGTCGCGGACAATGTCTTGGCCGCCAGCGACCGAGTCAAGACTATGACAAAGGCAGGAGGGGGACTCGCAAGCGCCGACTGCGCTCAAACACGCCACTCGGAATGTGAAAGTGGCTAACGTACCCATCACAGTTCGAAAAACAGGAGTTCAAAAATATGCGCAACACTCTCTACCTTTTGCTGGCCGCGGCGATATTTTTCTCAGCGATCTGGCAGGCCTCGGTGACCGGCGCGTCGAACCAACGCGCGGCCGAAGGGCAACAGATCAACACCGCGAGCTTGCAAGTTCAACCCGTCAGCCTGCCCAACTACGATGTGCGCCGGGAAATTGGCGTCGCGGCCCCGAGCAGGGTTAATCAATTGGGCGTCGCGATCGCCGTCGCCGATCCACAGGTAATGCAGAATGCCGTTGAATCTTTCCGTGAGCGATTCTCTCCCGACACGCGTGAAAAGTTACGCGTGGAGATGAATGATGTCGGTCTGCCGAAAATGGTTACCAATATTGAGGAGCCGCTCTCCGCTCCCCAATCGGGACAGCCGGATTCGATCGCGCGCGACTTTCTCGCCGATCATCCCGCCCTGTTCGGATTCAATAGAAACCAGATAGTCGAGATGAAGCTGCAGAGTGAGGATAACGACCAGGGCACGACCTTCTTAAATTACGAACAAATGATCGATGGCATTCCAGTCTTTCAAGGGCAGGTTCAAGTCGCCGTCAACGCCAAAGGGCAAGTGCTCTCAATCAACGAAGGGCTGGTAATTCCTGACGCGGCAATCGATACCAATCCCAGGCTCTCCGAGGGCGAGGGAATGCAGAGAGCTTTTCAGTTCGCGGGTAGACAGGCGCCTGCGTCGTTCGAGATGACGGAGTATCGGTCGGCTAAAGGCGACCGCGCCGTTTATCGAAACCCGCTCGGCGCCGATCGCGAGGATATTCTCTCCGAGATGAGAATTATGCGCGTCGGGCCGCGAGCCGTGCTCGCCTGGCATTCCTACGTGGACGTCGGGCCGAACCAATGGTACGAATTCCTGATCGACGCAAATACGGGAGCGATGCTCTATCGCTATAACATCTACGCGGACGTAGCCCAGGGAACGGTCTTCCGAGTGAATGGGCTCGGACAACGCACGCTCGAATCTTTCGTCGGGGATACGGCGATCAACACGGCCGCCGGCTGGATGGGCGCTTCGACGGTGACGACAGGCAACAACGTTGAGGCCTATCTGGATAGCGATGCGAATAACCAGCCGGATCCGGTTAATACCGCCGATCTTCAAAACGGACATGCTTTTTCGTCCATACAGGACTTCACCTTCCCATTCACTCTGGGCATTAATCCGCGGACCCAAAGGGCGGCCGCGGTGGCCAATCTCTTCTATTTCAACAACATCATTCATGATTTCTCGTACAGGCTCGGGTTCACCGAATCGGCGGGCAATTTCCAAACGAATAACTTCGGGCGTGGTGGGACCGGCAATGATTCGGTCAGAGCCGAAGCGCAGGATGGATCAGGGACCAACAACGCCAACTTTGGGACGCCGCCCGAAGGATCGCGCCCGCGCATGCAGATGTTCCTCTTCACTCGCGGAACGGCTGATCTGAATGATGACCGCGACGGCGACTTCGACGGTGATGTTGTCTTGCACGAGTACGGGCATGGAATTTCGAATCGTCTGGTCGGCGGGCCGGCAAACACGAGCTGTTTGGGCGGAACGCAGGCGGGCGCCATGGGCGAAGGCTGGTCCGATTACTGGGCGGCCACTTTCTATGGTAACGGCATCATCGGCGAATTTGTCACCAACAATTTGACTCGCGGCATTCGCCGCGCGGCTTACACGGTTCCCGCGAATCCCGTTCACGACTCCTACGCCGACCTGGGGGCCGGAGGCTTTGAGGTCCATAACGACGGCGAAGTCTGGGCCGCGACGTTGTGGGATTTGCGACAAACGCTGGGAGCCGCCATCGCCGACAGGCTGGTCCTGCAGGGCATGAAGTTTACCCCCTGCAGTCCGTCCTTCCTCAATGCCCGCGACGGCATTTTGATGGCCGATCAGAACCTCAACGGCGGCGCGAACAGATGCGTCATCTGGCAAGTCTTCGCGCGTCACGGGATGGGCGTCTCGGCCCGGGGGAATAACGGCACAACGCACGTCGCCGCAACCGACGTCCCGCAGGATTGCAACGGCGGCGGCGCGACGACGATCCTCTTCGACAACTTCGAGACCAGCCTGGGGTGGACGACCAACCCGAATGGGACCGACACGGCGACGACGGGACAATGGGCGCGCGCCAACCCGGAGACTACAACTTCGAGCGGAACCAAGCAGCTTGGAACCACCGTCAGTGGTGTGAATGACCTGGTTACGGGCCCTCTGGCCGGCTCCTCCGCCGGCGTCAACGACATAGACGGCGGCGTCACATCCATCCAGTCGCCGGCAATCACCTTACAAGGAGGAACCAGCTTCACGTTGACCTTCTCCTATTACCTGGCCCACGGGACCAACTCCTCGACCGCCGATTTCTTCCGCGTGAGGATAGTGGCCGGCGGTACGGTAACCACCGTGTTCCAGGAATTGGGCGGAACCGAGGACGATGACGCGGTCTTTACCACCGGCACGGTGAATCTCAGTCAGTTCGCCGGACAGACGATCCGAATCCTGATCGAAGCGGCGGACGCCAGCGGCGCAAGTCTCGTCGAGGCGGCCGTTGACGACGTGAGGATAACCAGGCAGTAAGGACGGAAGGTCTAGGATCGAGAGTCGAAGATAAAAGATCTGAATCGTTTTCGATTTGCGTATTCAGGCGGAAGGAACCACGGACTAAACAGATGCGACGGATTGAAACGGATCCGTATCGATCCGTCGCATCCGTTTACGTTTCGTCTACGAGGCCGACCTCGATTGCCCGCTCCCGATTTTGGAAGATGGCCATCGCAGTGCGCATACGCATGAAGCCGAGCTTTTTATAGAAGTCCTCTTTTCCGGGACTCGCGTACAAAATTATCTTCTTGTGACCTGCTGAAAACTCTTTCAGTTTGGCGATGATCTCCTTGCCCAGGCCGATGCCCTGATAATCAGGATGGACCGCTACATCACAAAGATAAGAACAGTCGACTCCGTCGGCCAGGGCGCGCCCCGCGCCGATCAATTTCTCGTCATCAAATACAAAACATTTATATCTGCTATTTGAAAATGCAATTTTCAAGTCCCCCGGTTTTTTATCGCCGAGCGGCGCTATCTTGTATAGGTTTGATAACTCGTCCCAATCGATAGATTCCTGGTCGAATATCCACTTCATCTTTCCTCGCGCAGGATGCCTCATTTTTCTCCGGCCATCACCCACTCTTCGTTGAAATGAGCATGCTTGATCGTTTTACGGCGCGGATTACCTTCGGCGTCCGTCTCGATGTCTTTGCGGTTGAGGTGGTAACTGTAGCTGGCGTGCAATGTGCCGTCACGGGCCTGAATGATCGAAGGGTAATGATAGGCGCCCGCCTCGGGGCCGGGAGGGTCGTATTCCAGCCGCCGCTTCCACTTCCAGGTCTGGCCTTCGTCATCCGAGATCGCCACCGCCAGGCTATTGCGGCCTCGTTCGGTGTCATTGTAGATCAGTACCCAGTGTCCATTGCGAAGCGATATGACTTCGGCGCCGGAGCCGGGATTGGGCAGGTCGCTGTCGGTGACCGGCGACCAGGTTTCCCCTCTGTCGCGCGATTCGCTTTTGTGCAGGCGCTTCGGTGGCGGGCCATTGTCGCGCATCAATGTGAAAAGCGTTCCGTCCTTCTTCCGAACAATGCTGGGCTGGATGTTTCCTCCTCCGACGAGCGGGGCGCTGGTCTTCCAGGTTCTGCCCCAGTCATCGGTAACGGCCATCAGCGAGAACGAGAAGCCGTCGGAATAGAGGGGGACTATCAATCTGCGGTCGTCGAGAACGAACGGATGGGCGCGGGTCATCCACCCCAGCCGCCGGAAAAATTTATTTGCGGCGTTCATGCGCGTTCTGGCGATGTAATTGCGGATGGCGGCGCGACGCTCTTCGGGTTCGCTTTGCAGCCTGTTTTCCAGCGCGTCCATCGCATCTTTAACCGTCGCCTCGAATTCCGGGCCGGGAGTGACGTGCAGAACTTCATTGGTCTCCCAGACGGGCGGGCCGTCGGACTGATAGCTCGATGAAATCCTGTATTTCATCAAGGCGGTGTGCCATTCATTCGCCAGGATGGTCGGCCAAAGCAGCCACAACCTTCGCTGAGGATCGATGAACATCGCGCAGTTGGTGTCGGGGTAGCCGGGAGTGTCGGCCATCGTGAAACGCGGACTCCATTCACGCGAGCCGCGCCTCTTCCGCGCGCCCTCGATCTTCACATCATCAGCGGTCCGCTCTCCAGACCCATGAAACCAGCAAACGAGCAGGTCACCGCCAGGCGTTTCGACTATGCACGACGCATGGTTGTGCCAGTGTTCGAGAGGAAAGATCATCTCCGATTTGAGAAATGGGTCGCCGGTCATCGAAACCGGTCGGTTCGCAATCCCGAACGCGGCGCCGACTAAGACCAACGACAGGAGGCCCGAGGCGACGGCAAGAAACCTCTTGACTGCCGGATTCATTGTGATCTGTTCTCCTGAGCTATAGTAGAGTGAGAATACTCGGCGCCATCTTCTCATTTAACGGAAGATAGGTACAGCGCCGCCGACTCGCCTGGCCGATTCGCGATGGCGCCAAATTGCGGAGAATATGGCGCTCCTCCTATTTCTTTTCCCTAAAGCAGAAGACGGTTTGTCCGAAGGTCGTTGTCGCGGCGAGCCAAAGAGCGGTCGAGACGCTCCATCGCCATAATTGTCCTTTTACCACTGAAAAGCCTTCATGTTTCAACGCGCCATCTGGAGCGGCAGTCAACGGATCGATTCGACTTTATCGCGGATCGGCGCATGGTCTTCTTCGGGCGACGCCCTCCGCCCATACTTCAAATAAAGCGCGGGCAGCGTGATCATGTTGAGCAGCGTTGAAGTAATCAGCCCGCCCAGAATCACCACTGCCATCGGCTGCTCCAATTCGCGGCCCGGCTTGCCGGCGCTGAGCGCGAGCGGCAATAACCCGAGCCCGGCCGTGAGAGCCGTCATCAGGATCGGCGAGAGCCGCTCCATCGCGCCTCGCGCCACCAGCTCACGCCCGAACTTCATGCCCTCTTCCTTCATCAGATGGTTGTAATGCATGACGAGCATAATCCCGTTGCGCGTAGCGATGCCGAAGAGCGTGACGAACCCGACGAGCGAAGCGACAGACGTTTCGCCGCCGCCCGCGATCAGCACCGCCGCCACGCCGCCGATCAGGGCCAGCGGCAGGTTCGCCATCACGAGCAGCGACTGCCTGAGCGAGCGGAACGCGAGGAATAGCAGCAGAAATACGCCCACGACCGCGGCGGCGCTGAGCGTCAACATCTGGCGAAACGCTTTCGACTGCTCTTCGTACTGGCCGCCGTAATCGACGTAGTAGCCCGGCGGCAACCGTATTTTTTCACCGACGCGCCGCCGGATGTCGGCGACCACTTGCGTGAGACTGCGCCCGCCCGCGACGTTGCACGTGACGACGATGCGGCGGCGGGCGTTCTCGTGGTTGATAGTGTTCGGGCCGTTGACGACATCGATATCGGCGAGCGCGCCCAACGGGACTTTCGCGCCCGCCGGTGTGTCCACGAGCGTCTCGCGCATAGTCCGCAGGTCGGCCGCCGCGTTCGGATCGTAGCGGACCAGGACGGCGAACGATCTTTGCCGCTCGAACACGTCGGAGACTTTCACGCCGTAAAATGCCGCGCGCATCGCCGTGGCCAGGTCTGCGCTGTTGAGGCCGTATTGCGCCATCGCATCACGGTTGAATTTAACCCGAACTTTCGGGACGCCGGTCTGTTTTTCGACGCCGAGGTCAGTGACGCCGGGAACGTCGGCCATCACGCGTTCGATCTCCACGGCTTTTTCCGCCAGCATGTCGAGGTCCGGGCCGAAAAGCTTGACGACTATCGTGGACGTCGTGCCTGACAGCACTTCTTCGATTCGTTCGGAGATGAACTGATTGACGCCGAAGGTGAAGCCTTTGAAGTCGGCCAGTTTGCGTCGCACGTCTTCCACGACTTCATCGCGCGGCCGGCCGCCTTCTTTTAAGGCGATGTGTAACTCAGTGATGTTCGGGCCGAAGGTGTCCTCGCCGAGTTCGGCGCGTCCCGTCTGCTGCATGACTTTTACGACTTCTGGAATTTCGGCCAGCCGCCGCTGGGCGAGAGCGCCTACGCGCATGGACTCTTCCACCGAGAGGCCCGGCGCGCCGCTCATATGTATGATCAGGTTGCCCTCGTTGAATTCCGGCAGGAACTCTCCCCCCAGAAACGGCGTCGCCGCGAGCGCGGCCGCGAGCAACACTATCGAGATGAAGCTGACCGCGCGCGGATGGTCGAGCGCCGGACCGATGATTCGCGCGTAAACCCGCTTGAGCGCGCGGACTGTCAACGTCTCCTCCGATTTCACTTTTCCGTTCATAACCAGCCGTGGAAGCAGCGCGTAACAGAGCGCAGGCGTGATCGTGAGGGCGACGACCAGCGAGGCGATGATCGAGATGATGTAGGCGAACCCCAGCGGCGCGAAGATGCGGCCGGCCAGGCCGGAAAGCGAAAAGATAGGCAGGAAGACCAGCGCGACGATCACCGTCGCATAGACCACCGAGCCGCGCACCTCGCTCGACGCGCGATAGATTACTGAGAGCATCGACTCGGGCTGTTCCTTCAATCGGTTTTCACGCAGCCGCCGCCAGACGTTCTCGACATCGATAATCGCGTCGTCCACGACCTCGCCGATCGCAATCGCCAGTCCGCCGAGCGTCATCGTATTTATACTCTCGCCGAACCAGCGCAGGACGATAATCGCCACCAGCAGCGAGAGCGGAATCGCCGCCAGACTGATCAAACCCGCCCGCCAGTTGAAGAGGAAGAGCGCGAGCACGAGCACGACCAGCAGGCCGCCTTGCAGGATCGCCCAGTTGATGTTGGAGATCGAATGCTCTATGAAATCCGCCTGGCGAAAAATGCCCGGGTCCATTACGACATCGCCAGGCAGCGCGGGGCGCAGTTCGTCGAGAGCCGCTTCGACCGCCCGCGTCGTGGCCAGCGTATTGGCCGACGGCTGTTTGAGCGCGATCACGATCACGCTCGGCCGGCCGAAGGTCGAGGAGTCGCCGACTTTATATTCGCCGCCGAACTGCGCGCGCGCGACTTGCCCGATCTTCACTGGCAAGCTGTTTTTGACCGCGACGACCGCGTTCTCCAAATCGCTTAGAGCGCGCACGCGCCCTTCGCCCTCAATGACCATCGTCTGCCCGGCGGAGTCGAGGAAGCCGGCCGCCGCGTTCTGGTTTGCCGAGCGGACGGCGTTCATCACTTCGCCCAGCGTCACGCCGAAATCTTTCAACTTCGCCGGATCGACGATGACTTGATACTGCCTGACCTCGCCGCCGAAGATGATGATCTGCGAGACGCCAGGCGCCGCCAGCAACCGCGGGCGGATTGTCCAGTCGGCGAGCGCGCGCAGGTCCATCATGGAAGTCTGTTGAGAAGTCGCCCGGGAGGTCGCCTGCGCGGGCGCCGGCGTGTCTTTCACCGTCAGGCTGATGCGGAGAAGCGTGCCGACCGGCGGGCTGATCGGCGTCATCTGAGGCTCATTCGCCCCCTCGGGCAAACGGTCGCGCGCGATCTGCAACTTCTCGCCGACGAGTTGCCGCGCGCGAAAGATGTCGGTTCCTTCCTCAAACGTGCAGGTGATAACCGCCAGCCCGGCGGCCGAAGACGAACGAATCACTTCCAGATTGCTTGCCCCGTTGAGCGCCGTCTCGATCGGCAGCGCGACCAGTTGTTCGACTTCTTCGGCGGAGAAGCCGGGCGCCTCGGCCTGGATAATGACTTGCGGCGGCGCGAAATCCGGGAAGACGTCGAGCGGCGCGTTCATCGCCGTCCGCCCGCCGAAGACAACGAGCAATGCGGCCGTTGCGATGACGACCAGCCGGTTGCGCAACGACCAGAGGATGATCCGATCCAGCATCAGCGCTTCTCCTCTTTTTCGTCGTCCTCGCTTTCGATCCGGTCCCTTAACGTTTCGCTGCGCAACGAGGCCGCGCCGACCGAAACGACTTTCTCGCCCGCCTTGAGGCCGCTGATAACGACAACGCTTTCGCCGTTGCGCTCGCCCACGGCGACGCGGCGGCGTTGATAGACGCCCGGTTCGACCTCGACGAAGACGATTGACCTGCCTTCTTCGGTGAGCGCGGCTGAGGCCGGAATGAGCAACGCCCGCGCCTTATCTTCGCCCGGGATGCGCGCTTCGGCGGTCATCCCTATTTTGAGCGCGCCGTCGGGATTGTCAGTCGCGAAGATGACGGTCGCGCTGCGATTTGACGAATCGATCACGCCGTTGACGGTAACGAATCTGCCGGTGTAAGCGCGGCCTGGATCGGCGGGCGTCGTGAACTTGACCAGAGACGCGCGGCGCGCGGCCTGAAGCTGGCTTTCATGGACAGAGACTTCTACCCAGACGCGGCTCAAGTCAACGATCGTCAGCAGACTCTTCGCCGGGTCAATCTGCTGCCCGGCGGTAATGTCGGCGGCGACGACCGCGCCGGAAATCGGCGCCCGGATGGGGACGGGCGTCGGCGTGTCGGCCTGTTGTTTTCGAGCGGCTTCAGACTGCGCTCTGGCGGCCTCATACTGCTCTTTGGCTCGTCTGGAGCCTTCAAGATTCGCCTGCGCCTGTCGCCACCTGAACTCGGCGGTCTGAAGTTGTTTGAGCGGTATCGCGCCGCGGTCATAGAGTCGTTTTGCGCGCTCCACTTCGATCTGTTGAAACGCGACTTCGTGTTGGGCCTGATCTATCGCCGCTTGAAACTGGGCCGCCGTCGCGCTCAGTTGCGCGGCCATCCCGCCGAATTGCGCCGCCGCCGCGCTCAGTTGCGCCCGCTCGGCGGCGGTGATTACCTGATCGACCTCGGCGATGACCGCGCCCTGCTTGACGAATCCGCCGACGCGCGGAATGGCGACCGGGTTGGCGATCAGACGTCCGGCGAACGGGGAGAAGACCTGCGCGGAGCCTCCCGCTCGCGCCGTCACGCGCCCGACGGCCATGAAGGTTGAGTCAATTTCCTGTTCGACCGCCGTGGCGGTCTGAATGCCGTTGGTCTTGATCTGTTCAGGCGTCAGGCGGATCGAATCGTCCGGCGCGGTTTCCGCCTTCGTTTCCGCAGCGGGGGACTGTTCACGCTTACGCCCTGATTCCGATCCACAAGCCATGAGTGACAGGCTCAAGCCAAAGATCAGCGAGACGAGTGGTACAGTGATGGATTTGCTATCTGGCATGCTTGCCTCTTGACGCGGTTTAAAGAGGATTGCTGATTGAGCGCTCAACTCGATAGATCTCGAATAATCAGAATGTTAATCGGCCGGAAGAAGCGGCGCTCGTCAGTTTGCGGCGGGGGCAGGTAATGAAGCGACGAACATGCCGCCGCGCTCATCAGAATAGACGCCGAAACTGAAAATTACCAGGACCAGCGCCAGCGCGCAGACGTGCCATAATGTCATTTTTGTTCTGACGGAATCAATAAAGACAGTGCTGGCCGGGATCTTCGGCGCAACGCTGTTGATTCATTTTTTCTGGGTGGCGATCGGTGAGGCCGCCGCTCGCGATCTATAATTTGTCACTGACGCGCGTGAATAAAGTCATGTTTGACCGGCCTGACATCCTGGTGACGCTGCGCTTCCGACGCTCCCGTCTGCGCCGCCACACGGCGCCTTTCACCCTCCTCGTAACTCATAATTTCCTCCGTTTGATCCCGTACATGTTCACTCATTCTAGGCGTATTCCGCGCCTTGGCGCGTCGGCATTCGCGGCGGGCAAATCAACAAAATCCGCCGCGATGAAGTGATGGCGTATTTGTTATCATTTTATGGAACGGTCTTGGGGAAATCTACCAGTATGAGCTCAGGGCCGCGCCGGGCCCCGAAGGCAGGCAGTACGACGGCTGGTTTGTGCGGGAAGGGGAGAAGAGGGAACAATAGGCCGGCGCGAACGGCGCAAGCCGCGTCTTGACGGATTCAAGGGGAAGATATTCATTGAAATTGTCACGCCGGATGAAAAGGCGCGCGGCATTTTGCAAACTAATGAGGAGAAAGCTTTGACGCATCGAAGACCGTATAAACAAGTTAAACAGTCCGAGCCGAACCGCCGGCTCAAAAAGAAAATGCGCCGGCCGGCTCTATTCACTCTCGTCGCGGGGTTGTTCTGGCTCTCGCTCGTCCTGCTCGGCTCAGGCGCCAGGATAGAAACAGCCTACACTTCATCCGCGGCGCAGAAAGAGCCTGCGCAGTCAGCGCCCGCCACACCGTCGCCGCAGTCGTGGGAGAGGGAAGTGAAAGACACCGCATGGGACCCTGCCTGGCCTCCCCTTCCTGGCAGGGGCAAGCCCGCCAAGCCGATCAAAGAGGTGCGAGCGATGTACGCATTCGCCGCGCGCCATCCAGAAGTCCTGCAATACGCTCCCTGTTACTGCGGATGTGAACGCCTCGGGCATAAAAGCGTCCTCGACTGCTTCATCAAGAGCCGCGACGCGAACGGCGGGCCGCAATGGGACGGCATGGGATTCACATGAGATATATGCCTTGACGTCGCGCGTGACGCGATGACGATGTATCATGAAGACAGGCCGATGGCGGATATTCAGCGGACGATAGACAGCAGGCGCGGCCGCAAGCGCCGCGCGCGGACACCGACGGCGAAGCCACCCATGGAGGAAAAACACTAAGGAACCACGGATTTGACGGATGCGACGGATCGATACAGATCCGTTTCAATCCGTCGCATCCGTTTAATCCGTGGTTCCTTCCGCCTGAATGCGCAAATCGAAAACGCTTTAAGTATAAGGTAAAGATGGGTGGTTTCAGGCCGCGCCGCGACCCGGGCGCTCGGCGAGCGTTATTGAAGCCGTTTGCGTTTGCCCATTACGGACGAATTTCAACTTAACAGGCCTTCCCACCGGCGTACTCGCGATGCGCTCGGCCAGTTGTCTGGAAGATCTAACAGGCTTTCCGTCAAATTCGACGATCACGTCACCGCCGCGCAACCCCGCCGCCGATGCGGGGCCGCCGTTAGCCAACTCGGCGACCACTGCGCCGCCCTCGGCGGTTTGCCGGTCTTGTACGCTCACGCCCAAATAGCCGCGCGAGGCAGGCAGGTTGGCCCCCGGGTCAGGGCCGGTGTTGGCCCGCGCGTAGACGCCCGCGTTTACGAGCAGTCGGTCTTTGACCGTTTTTGCCATATTTGATGGGATCGCGAAGCCAACGCCTTCACTGCCGCCGCCCTTCGAGAGGATCGATGTGTTAATGCCGATCACCTCGCCCTTCATATTCACCAGCGCCCCACCTGAATTGCCCGGATTGATCGATGCGTCGGTCTGAATGTAATTGTCGTATGCCCCATTGAATTTACGGCCAATGGCCGACACTATGCCGGCGGTCATCGTTTGTTCGAGTCCGAAGGGCGAGCCGAGCGCGATCACCCATTCACCCTGCTCCAGCTTCGACGAATCGCCGAGCGTCGCGTACGGCAGGTTCTGCGCCTCGACTTTAATTAGCGCCAGATCGGTTGTTGGGTCCACGCCGATACGGCGCGCGCTGAGCTCACGGCCGTCTGACAGCCTGACGGTGAGTTGATTGGCGGCGCTCGCCACGTGGTTGTTTGTCAGAATGTAACCGTTAGAGCTGACGATCACGCCGGAACCGGTCGCGCCCCTCGTTCCTACCTTGATATGAACGACGGCAGGCTTAATCCGCCTGGCCGCGTTAATGAACGTGCGCGAAATCTCCGAAGGCGAATCCGTCTGAGCCGGAGCTGTCGCCTCGGACGTCCTTTCAGACATTTTGGCCTGCCGGGCCTGTTGGCCGAAGACCGGCGCGAACAAACCCGATCCCAGCATAAGGGGCAACAGGGCCAGCGCCGGAGCCGTACTCCGCCCGAATCTCGCCCTCTTTGTCGAATCGTTGAATCTATTCTCCATTGTGTTTTACCTCTGTGTTGAAACGAAGGGAGTAAGTTACAGGGGCGGTTTGCCACAACCGCGCCATGCAGATCGCTTCATGTTTCCGCTAAACCAGGTCGCGATATGTGTGATTTGTTTTTGTGTGTCGAAGTAACAGGGGTGATATTGTCTTCCTCAAGCTCGGGCTTTAATGCGCGGCCCATCGCGGCTTGCTGTCCGGCGGGCGGATTATTCATTATTAAAACCGTCGCTCGGCGAAAAGCATTAATTGCGAAAGCT
>DASUFM010000533.1:0-3620 GCA_036274535.1 Blastocatellia bacterium | reverse complement strand
CAGGATGATGATTGCGACCGACGCGATGAGCCGGCGCCGTTCGAGCCTGCCGGGCGGCAAGACCGCGGGCCCCACTTTGTCGCGCGCGCTTTCGTCGTTTATCGCCATCCGGGTTATCAGTTCGTCGGTCGCCGTCGCATTTTGAGCGCGTCCGGTTCCGACCCGTTGAATTCGGGTATTTGCCGCCAGTTCGCCTTGCAGCGTTTCGAGGTCGGCCAGCAACGCGCGCGCATTTTGATAACGTTGCTCGCGGTTTTTGGACAACGCCCGGTCAATGATCTCTTGCAAAGCGGCGGGCGCGCCTTGCGCGTCACGGCTGATTGGCGGCGGCTCGGAGTCCGTAATCGCAACTATCGTGTGATGCCAGGTCTCGCCGCCGAAGGGACGGCGCCCGGTGATCAGTTCGTAAAGGACGACGCCGAGGCTGAACAGGTCGCTGCGCCCGTCTACCTTCTGCCCACGCGCCTGCTCCGGCGACATGTAGTTGACAGTTCCCAGCACCATTCCGGTCCGCGTCTCGAAATCCGGAGACGCCGCTGAAACATTGGTTTCGGCTTCGTCATCGCCCGATTCAGGCTCGGTCAATTTGGCGAGCCCGAAATCGAGCACCTTCGCGTAACCGTCCGGCCGCAGCATGATGTTTTCCGGCTTGATGTCGCGGTGTATGACGCCCGCCGCGTGCGCGGCTTCGAGCGCGCTCGCCACTTGAATCGCCAGGTCGAGTATTTGGTTGAGTGAAACGTCCGTGCTGCCGACAAGATTGCGAAGCGTGTGGCCTTCGACAAATTCCGAGACGATGTAATGGCGTTCGTTCTCCCGCCCGAAGTCGAAAATGGTGATGATGTTGGGATGATTGAGCGCGCTCACCGAGCGGGCTTCGCGCTGGAAACGACTCAGCCGCTCCGGATTGTTGACGAGATGCGGAGGGAGGAGTTTGAGCGCCGCCCGCCGCCCGAGCCGCGTGTCGTGAGCGAGATAGACTGTCCCCATCCCGCCGCGTCCCAGCTCTTTGATCAGGCGATAATCGCCGATCATTTCGCCGCTGTAACTCCGCGTATCATCGGGGATGGAGTTTGACGGCGCGAGGCCATCGACGGCCTCGCGCCACGGTCGATCCATCAGCAGGTCATCTTGCGCGTCGGCGGCGAGCATGGCTTCCACGCGCCGCCGCGTCTCTTCCTCGCCTGCGCAGGCGCGCGCGAGGAACGCCGCGCGATCCTCAGTTGGGCGCTCCAAAGCGGCCTCAAAAAGCTCATATATCTTTCGCCACTGTTCAGGACTCATGTGTTGAAATCAAGCGGCTCAGCTCTGTTTGCAGCCAGGCGCGGGCGGCGCGCCAGCCGCGCTCGACAGTGGGAGTCGAGACGCCCATGACTTGAGCCGTCTCTTCGATCGTCAATCCGCCAAAAAAGCGAAGCTCGACGACACGGCTTCTTTGTGGATCGACTCTTGCCAGGCTTTCGAGCGCTTCATCGAGGGCGAGCAGGTCTGCGGCCTGTTCCTGCGCGACCCCGGCGGCGTCCGTGAGCGAAACCCGCCACTGGTCGCCGCCGCGTTTGAGCCTTTGCCGGGCGCGAGCGTAATCCACCAGAAGTTGGCGCATTAACCGCGCCGCGATGCCGAAAAAATGCGCGCGGCTTTGCCACGAGACCGATTGCTCAACCAGTTTGAGATAGGCTTCATTGATCAGCGCGGCGGTTTCGAGCGTGTGGCCGGCGCGTTCGCCACGCAGATGATGGCGGGCTATCCGGCGCAATGTTTCGTAGACGAGCGGGATCAACTCGTCGCGCGCCGCTTCATCGCCCTGACCCCATGCGATCAGCAGTTGTGTCACGTTTTCCGATTCAGGCGCCGTCATAGTAATTGGCCTCGGTAATGGATGAAAGCAGGCTCAGCCCGACATGAAGAGGAAAGATAAGACACGTACAGACCAAAATCAAAATATTTTCGCCGGATGATGGAGTCCTCCGGCGAATGACGCATATCAGAGTGAGAGATTACCGCAGTGGGTGGTGAGACACCGAACTCGCCGGGCGGCGCCAGTATCAGCCGCCCGGCAAGCATGCGAAGTCGCTTTAAGGGTATCTCTGGACACCCGCGTCCTGACGAACTCCGCTTTTTGTATAAGTAACCTATGGCTTGGATATCACTCAAAAATACACTCGGTAGTAAACCTCTGGTTCTGGCTGGCCCAATTCTGCGTAAAGTGACGCCTGCTTCAGCGACTGTTTGGCTCGCGCTCAAGGAGTCAGCAGAAGTTACTTTGGAAGTCTACAACGGCGACGGGCCAATGGATGACACCATCCTGAGGGGAAAACGCAGAACAGTTCGCATTGGGAAGAACCTGCACATTGTTGCAGTGACTGCCAGTCCGAAAGATAGCGGAAAACTTGCGCCGGGGACTGTCTACTACTACGACTTGTTTTTCTCTACAGCGAATGGCGACAAGAGACTGAAGAACGGGACCGCCACGAACGCCGGAGCCTACACCATAGCCTGGGGATATGATGAGCATGTGTTACCGAGTTTCTCGATGCCGCCCAGTGTAGTGGACGACGTGCGAATCATACAGGGCTCTTGCCGAAAACCGAACGCGACCGGGTGGGACGCATTGGCTATCCTGGACGATCTGATCGCAGCCTCAGCCGACAGCGCCATTGGTCGCCCGCATCAACTCCTGCTTACCGGAGACCAGATATATGCCGATGAAGTCGCGGACGTTTTGTTGATGATGCTCACTGACGCGGCGGGCGCTTTGCTTGATTTGGAGCCGCTCCCCCTTCCCGATCAAACCGAAATCTTACCGGAATCAATGTTTCCGGCCCTCCGAACCCCGTATGTGAAGCGTGCGGGCTTAACCACCGAGGATACTCGCAGTCACCTCATGTCATTCGGCGAGTATCTCGCCATGTACCTTTTCATCTGGTCTGATGCTATTTGGCCGCCCGATACGCCGACGTTTCAGGAACTCGATGATTATGTCGACGAAAAATCGAACGGGACGGCAGGAGTCAGCGTATGGGAACTCGGCGCAGATATTGAAGAGCAACGGGAAAACGTAATACGCATGGAGTCCACCCTGCGCAAGGTGCGGCGCGCGCTCGCCAACGTGCCGACATACATGATTCTGGATGATCACGAAGTCACCGATGACTGGAACATGACGGGCGAATGGTGTGAGAAGGTTTACGGGAACGTTCTCGGAATGCGAATCGTCCAGAACGCTCTGCTAGCCTATTCGCTGTGTCAGCATTGGGGCAATGCGCCGGAGCAGTTTGATCCGGCGCATTCAGGGGCAGGGGCGCGGCTGTTGAGCATGTTAAATACGGCCGCCAAGTATCGGGACATCGCCGATAATCCGGAGTTGCAGCGCATCCTCGGCCTTCACGCGCCCGATAAATTGAAGTTGCAGACTCCGTTCGCCGTGTATCACGACGTCGGTACGCGCACGCAACTGCCGGACGGATGGGTTGATACAGCCTCGCTTCTTTATCACTACACCATTGAAGCGCCGGCGCATCAGATTATCGTTACCGACACCCGAAGCTGGCGATCGTTACGAGGGACCAAAGGCGCCCCAAATATGATCGCGGAGTCTCAGCTGGCTGTCCAGATCGGGC
>DASUFM010000532.1:0-6424 GCA_036274535.1 Blastocatellia bacterium | reverse complement strand
AATCCGCAATCCGCAATCCGCAATCCTCTAGTGGTTGCCCAAACGGATGACGACTCCGACTGAGAAACGGAAGTTGCCTATAGTGGCGCCGTCGGCTCTGGCGCCCAGGTAATCCAACTGGGCGACGCGGAGCGCGAGATTCTTATGAACCTTGACATCGACTCCGCCTCCGAGCGCGTATCCGAAGGCCACGCCTTCCACATTATCAGGCACGCCTTGAACTGAAGTCTCGGCGCTGGCGTACGCCACGCCAAATAGGGCGTGAACGAAAGGTTCGACTTTTCCTCTGTGAAGAGTGACGCGCGGACCGAACAGAAGCGTGCGCACTTTGAGTTTGACGTCGAGCCCCTGAGGTATCGGAGCGCCGAGGACATTGAGTGTTAGCGATTTGGTTTGCTCGCTGTATTCACTGGCGATGCCGAAATGTCTGGCGACGTTGCCGGCGAGCGAGACGTTGAACCCGTGCAGGGTCGGGTTTTCGAGATTGGGATCGAGACCGGCGTCGGCGGGAATGGCGCCGGTATTGAGCCTCAATAACATATAGCCGCCGGAAATCTCCACTCTTGGCGCTTCCTCCTGCGCCGCCGCCGCCAGCGGCAAACAAAGAACCACAAATAAGACCAGGAACGGGTATTTCTTCATAGGTTTTCCTCCGATAAGTTGTGACGCGATGAATAACAGGGAGCCAGTCCAGGGCGGATGCGGGTACAGGCTAAGCCATAAGGGGGAACGCATACGTAGTGGTGATTTTCCGGGGGCTACAATGTCAGCCAGTTATGAAAAGCTTGACAGCCACTTATCCCCGGCGGATTATGCCTGAAAGTTCTTCAATTTAAAACGCAAAATTCATGGAGGTCAACGATGAAGAGAATAGCTCTGCTCATTCTCGCACTCTCGTTAGCATGGGGGCCCGCCCCGTCCATGCGCGCTCAGGAATCGAAGACGCTCGACGATTTCAAACGCGAGGCGGTCGCTGAAATAGACAAATCGCAGAAGCTGATCCAGGAGATGGTCGACAGCGTCTTCAGCTTCGCCGAACTGGGGTTTCAGGAGTACGAGACCAGCAGATACGTCACCGGCATACTCGAAAAGAGCGGGTTCAAAGTGGACCGCGGCGTCGCGAATATCCCGACCGCATGGATGGCGAGCTATGGTTCGGGCAAGCCGGTCATAGGCTTTATAACCGATATCGATTGCATTCCGCGCGCTTCGCAGAAACCAGGCGTGGCGTATCACGATCCGATCATCAAGGACGCGCCGGGCCACGGCGAGGGGCACAATTCCGGCCAGGCGGTGAATGTCGCCGCCGCGCTTGTCCTGAAGCGGATGATGGAGAAATATAAACTGCCGGGCACGATCAAACTCTATCCCGGAGTGGCTGAAGAACTGGTGGCGACCAAGGCGTTCTTCGTTCGCGCGGGATTGTTCAAAGACGTTGACGTCATGCTCGGCTGCCACGTTGACAACGATTTCGCGACGACCTGGGGACAGCCCGAACGCAATAGCGGCCTGGTTTCGATCCAGTATTTCTTCCATGGCAGGTCGGCGCATGCGGCGGGATCGCCATGGTCGGGCCGCAGCGCGCTCGACGCCGTAGAGTTGATGAACATCGGCTGGAATTACCGGCGCGAGCATCTGCGCCTGCAGCAGCGTTCGCATTACGTCATCCCCAACGGCGGCGATCAGCCGAACGTCGTGCCCTCCGACGCCAGCGTCTGGTATTACTTCCGCGAACTCGACTATCCGAAAATCAAGGACCTTTACGAACTCGGCAATAAGATGGCGCAGGGCGCCGCGATGATGACCGACACCACGTTCACTCAGCGCATTGTCGGCTCCGCATGGCCGAACCATTTCAATAAAGTAGTCGCCGAGGTTCAAAGCAAAAATATCGAGGCCGTCGGAATGCCGCAGTGGAGCGAGGACGATCAGGCGCTGGCGAAAGCCCTGCAGGCGGAGATCAAAGCGAAAGTCGATGGACTGAAAACAAAGCCGAAAGGGCTTGACGGACCTAAAGAGGTCGTGATGGGCGGCGGTTCGGACGACGTCGGCGACATTTCCTGGAGCGTCCCGATGGTTTATCTGCGCTACCCTGCCAATATTCCGAACCTCCCCGGCCACAGCTGGGAAAACGCCGTCGCCATGGCCACGCCGATCGCCCACAAAGGCTCGACCGCCGGCGCCAAAGTACAGGCCATGACCGCGCTCGATTTCATGTTGAAGCCCGAACTGGTTAAACTGGCATGGGACTATTTCAACAACGTACAGACCAAAGACATCAAATACCAGCCGCTGATCAATCCTTCGGACCAGCCCGCGATCGAATTGAATAAAGAGAAAATGGAACTATTCGCGCCACAGTTAAAGAAGTACCATTACGATCCGGCAAGGTACAAAACCTACCTGGAGCAATTGGGCATTCAGTATCCAACGGTTAAAAAGTGACTGCCGAACAACAAGCAAGCTAATCAGCCGCTGCGACATTTTGCTTTCAGACTGGGGCAAAGTGTCGCAGCTTTTTTGATGTCTATACGAAAATCTGAAACCGCCATCCAAAATTTTGTTGCCAGATTTCCCGCGATTCAACTCCGCCTTATTTAAACTCACTAAATGATGCGCTTAGCAGATTACTTATCCCCTCAGCCTATCGGGAACGCGATTTGCGATCTGTCAAACTGGAAGTAAATCCAAAAGAATATAGCTGACTTCGATATTTAATAAATCCCTTGCATTTCAATTCAGTCGAAGCGAACTCGCTATTATCAAAATCAATTCAAGTGGTAAGAATATCTGCTAAGGATATCTGCCAATAAGGGTATTTTCGGAGGGTATTTATGACAAGGACAATCAGTCTTTTCGCCATGTCGCTCGCATTACTGGCCGGAGCGTTTTTGCAGGCCAACGCGCAAGCGACTTCAGGCTCGATTTCAGGGGTGGTGACTGATGAGACTCAGGCTGTAATCGCGAACGCGACAGTGACGGCTCGCAATATCAGCACGAACGAATCGCGCGTCGCGACGGTCGATGGCGGAGGGCGTTACCGCTTTTCGAATCTGCAGGTCGGCAATTATGAGATAACCGTTCAAGCGAACGGATTCGCCAAGCTGGTTCGTTCCGGCATTGAGCTTTTGCTTAACCAGGACGCGGTCGTGAACATGGTTTTAAAGCTCAAGACGGTGGAAGAGGTCGTTACGGTCGCCGAAAACGCTTCGCTGCTTAATACGGCCAACTCAGAAGTCAGCACGCGTTTCGATTCCAAGCGTCTGTCGGAACTGCCGCTAGCGCCGAATCGCAACGTCTTCAATATCGCGCTCTCAGCGCCGGGCGTCAGCCAATTAGGCAGCGGCCAGACGGGCTTCTCCGCCGGTATGAGCTACTCATCCAATGGCGGCCGCGTGCGTTCGAACAACTTCATGCTGGACGGCCAGGATATCAACGATCCGAGCGTGGCGGGTGGCCAGCAGCCGCTCAACAATCCAGACCTGGTACAGGAAGTTCGCCTGGTAACTAACCAGTTCGCAGCCGAATACGGCCGCAACTCAGGCTCGGTGCTCAGCGTCATTACCAAGAGCGGCACGAACCAATATCATGGCAGCGCTTTCTACTTTAACAACAACAACCACTTCAACTCCTGCAGCAACCTGGACAAGGCTGCCCGGCCTGGCGGTTTTTGCAACCCGAACGCCACGACCGATGTGCGCAAGGGCGCGCCGTTCCGGTTGGAGAACCAGTTCGGCGGCACTTTCGGCGGACCGGTGCGTCTGCCCTACTACGATGGCAAAGACAAAACCTGGTTCTTCGGGTCGTTACAACGGTGGACGGATCGCCAGCTCGGCGCAGGCTTCACACTGAACGGCGCGCCAACCGATGCGGGGCGGCAGGTTCTGCAGCAGAACGCGGGCAGTCGGCCGCAGGTGGCTGCGCTGTTACGCTTCCTTCCTGGGGCGCAGACCGCTAACGGCAAAACGGCGAGTTTCACCGTTGGTGGCGACTCCTTTACAGTGCCGCTCGGTAACCTGACCGGTTCGACTGCTTTCCGATTCGACGACTGGCAGGGGTCGGGCCGTATTGATCACCAATTCAACGCAAACAATCGGCTCAGCGGTCGCTACTTGTTCGACGACAGCCTTACTTCAGGAACAGGGCAGGCGACGCCGCCAGGACTGACGACGGTCTCGCCATCGCGCGCGCAGTCAGCGACAGTAAATTTGACAAGCCTCCTCGGCAGCCGCTGGGTCAACGACGCCCGCATCGCATGGTCGCGCTTCGGTTCACGCACGACGGCCAGCGACCCATCGTCACAAGAGATCCCTTCGATTGAGATTGATGAACTGGGCTTGCGCGGTTTCAACGCCGCCAACAACCGCACTGCCATCGGACTGGCGGTCAACCTGCCGCAGTTCCGCTTCAACAACACATACCAGATCGTGGACACCGTCGCCTACAACGCCGGCAACCACGGCGTAAAGTTCGGGACGGACATCCGACGCACGCAAGTCAAGAGCTTCTTCGTGCCGACCATTCGCGGGCGGCTGGCTTACCCGACCTTGCAGAACTTTATTGATGACGTGGCCCTGACGGCCGCGACCGTCAATCGTCCGCTGCCGGGCGGATCGGAACTTCAATATTACGACAATTACGACTATTACTTCTTTGGACAGGATGAGTGGAAGATCGCGCCGAGCTTCACGCTCTCATACGGTCTGCGCTATGAACTGCCTGGCAACACCTTCAACGACCTTGTGCCGATCAACGACAAGATAGTAGCGGCGGCGGGCGGCGATACGCGCTTCGGCTTTACGCCGGTGCCCAAAACTGACAAGAACAATTTCCAACCGCGCCTCGGCTTCAGTTGGAACCCTCGCACAAGCGGCGGCTTGTTCAATCTCCTGACCGGCGGCGAAAAGCTCGTGGTGCGCGGCGGTTACGCGCGCACAAACGACGCCGCATTCCTTAACATCAATCTGAATATCGCCAGCGCTTTCCCATTCGTGGCCTCGATCAACGTGCCGGCGGCGGGCGCTTTCAGCGCAATCGGTACGGCGCAAGTGGCGGGTCTGAATCCGAACACTCTGACACGTACGATCGTCGGCAGTGACTTCCGCGCGCCAAGCTATGATCAGTTCAGCCTGGAAGTGCAGCGAGAACTGTCGCGCGACATGGTTCTGCGCGTCGGCTATGTCGGCACGAAGGGCACAGGGCTGTTCCAGACGGTCGACGGCAACCCCCGTACGGCCAGCAACGTCATCGTTGATCCCCAGAACCCCGTTTTCGCGCCGCGCGTTGATCCTACCCGCGGCATCTTCCGTCTGCGCAACAACGCGGCCTCCTCGATCTATCACTCGATGCAGGTCAGTCTGGACAAGCGTCTGAGTCGTGGCTTCAGCGCGGGCGTGCATTACACCTGGAGCGCGGCCATTGACACCACCTCGGAGATCTTCAATCCCTCGACCGGTGAAGTGGCCGTGGCGCAGGATTCGTTCGATCTGCGCTCCGACCGCGCACGCTCGACTTATGACCGGCCACACCGCTTTACGGGTAACGCCGTATACGAACTCCCGTTCTACCAGGAGCAGAAGGGCGCGCTGGGCCATGTGCTGGGCGGCTGGCAGCTCAACGCCTTCTTCACCTTGCAGAGCGGCGCGCCGTTTACCCCGCTCAACGGTTCTGACCCGACCGGCGCCCTCAACGGCATTGACTCGCTGGTGGGCAACTCGATTCGCCCTGACCTGAACACGACGCTCGATATCTCTTCAATGAGTATCATCGAACTGCTGGCGGCGGGTGGCGCCAACCTCTTCCGTCCGCTGCCTTCCTTCAATGCTGCGCTGCGTGGAACGCCGCAGATTGGCAAGCGGATAGGGAACGCGGGCCGTAACATCCTGCGCGCCGACGGCATTCAGAACCTCGACTTCGGAATCCTGAAGAATACGACCGTATTCGAGGGCCACAGGCTGCAGTTCCGCGCCGACATGTTCAATGCGACTAACACTCGCAACTTCGGAATTCCGAACGGAACCGTCACCTCTGGCGCCAACTTCCTCAACCAGTGGAACACCAACGGCGGCGCCCGCCGCATCGTGTTGGGTTTGCGTTACACGTTCTAAAAGGGACGATCGACCTTGTTAGAATATTTGAGGGCTGAAGGTTTGATAACCTTCAGCCCTCTTTTTAATGAACGTATGACGAGAAGAGTCATTCGATCCCGAGGATCAATCCGCCGCCGTAGGCTCGCTGACCATGCCGGCCCGGCGGGCTTTGGTCCCGCGGCGAAGTTTCTTCTGCAGCGTATCCAGCTCCACTTTGTCCATTTCGTAATGACGGCGCAAGCGCCGTCATTACGAAATGGACAAAGTGGTGGCGAATATGCAAAGTCAGCTTTTCAAGGAGACTACACATATTTCCCGAGTGTTGAAAACAAAGC
>DASUFM010000531.1:0-2589 GCA_036274535.1 Blastocatellia bacterium | reverse complement strand
AAACGCGGCAGAACTGGTTGTATTCGAGCGCGACCCGCCCGGCCACGTACCCCTGCCCCGCGAATTCGCTGAAATGCGCGGCGAAGAAATCGTCCCAGCCGTAGCGCTCCAATTGTCGATCGTTCAAACTCATTCGATCTTATCCTAACACTACATGGCTTCATCCGGCCATGAATCGATCGTGCGCGGAATTTAAGACGGTCAGCGCGCGCTGCTGTTCGTTGGATTGCGCGGCCGTTTCGATTTGCGCGATCAGGGCTCTGAGTTGCGCGGCGTTGGCCGTCGCCAGGTCGAACGCCAGCTCCTCCATTTTATCCAGGCCGTAATCGTTCAACTCTTTGACCAATGCGAGCGCGGTGTCGCCCGGGGCCATATGGCCGCTGAAGGAGCCGACTCGCGCCTCCACTTCGTGGCTGAGCGTCATCCAGAAGTAACTGAGCAGCGAAGGGAGGAGTGGGCGCAGCAATTCCCAGGCGAAGTCGCCTTCCTGGGTGATCCAGAAGAAGGCCAGGTAATAGTGGCGCGCGCTGATGTAGTCGCGATTGCGGAAGTATGCGCCTGCGCGTGAACTGCAATAACTCGCCGCGCCCCATAGGAATTCGTCAACGCCGACTTCGGGTTCCCGCCGCAGGTAAAGTTCGGCCAGGATCTTCAACCCGCGCAGGGCGCAGTTGGAACTGGCGATGAAATCGTGGCGGCGCAGATCGGAGGCCGCGTCGAAGAGGCGGTCGGCCTCTTCGAGAGTGATGCGGTCGTTGGAAGGCAGAGAGAATTGTTCGAGGTCGCGTTTGACCCCGGCCAGATCCGGCTTCCGCAGCAATTCATTGATCGCGTCGGTCCCCGGGGCGAAATATTGATTGCCGTTGCGTTCGGCGTATTCCAGCTCGGTCAATTCATCCAGCAGGTCGGCGCAGTAGCTTTCACCGCGCGCCGGGGCGAAAAGGATGGAGGTCGCGCCCGCCGTAGTCAGGCGGATATGGGATTCCAGAGCGAGACGCAGCAGTCTCTGGTCGACCATGCGGTTGGCCTGCTCCGGGTCGGTTTCGTTGAGGCCTTTGATATAAGCCGCGAGCGACGGAAATTCGGGTTTGAAATCGAAGAGGCCGGCCCGGTAAGCAAGTCTCGCCACGGCGCGAATGTCCTCGCGTCTGCGGTAGACATTCTCGAAATCGTATCTGGCTTTGAGTTTGTTGATCGCCTGGTTGAGAGTCGCCCGCGGCTCCACGGCGTTTAACAATTCGGCCACCGTGTTGGAGCGGACGTCGGGAGGCATGACCGGCAATCGCAGGTCTTCGAAGAAATAACGGAGCGTCTCGCGTTCAGAACGCGTCGCGGGCGCCGCCGTTGAGCCGGCGGTTGTAGCGGCCGCTCTCATGGCCATAGTGGAGGGCGGCGCGCGCTTGATGATCACGGGCGGCGGGACGGGCGCTTTTTCCTCCACGGGCGCGGGGGCGGTCTCAGGCGCCGTCGAGCCCGCCAGCGATCCATGCGCGCCGGCCACTTGCGGAGCCTCGATCACCGGCTCGCTGACGGACGACGCACGCGGCGCCTTGATCTGTTCATAAGCCTCCTCAACCAGTTTGTCGTAAAAAATGAATTCGTCACAGGACTTGATCAGCAGGTCGCTGGTCGATGCCTGCACGCCGACCCCGATCGTGTATTTCCCATATTCGCGCGCTTTGCTCATCAGGGAAGAGAAATCGCTGTCGCCGGACACGATCACTATCGTGTCGATGTAATCCAGCATGAACAGGCACTCCATGACGTCAATGACCAGCCTGATGTCGGCGCGGTTTTTCCCGCCCTGTTGAACGTTGTAGGAATAGAGCTGCACCAGTTCCACCGCGTTCTCGCGCAGCGCGTCGCGATACTTAATCAGACGCGACCAGTCTCCGTATGCGCGCCTGAGCGTTATCCGGCCGCGCTGTTGGATGGCTTTGAGGAGCAGACCGAGGTCGAATTCGCCGAAGTGATTGGCGGCGCTCAACGAAATGTTTTCGAAGTCAATGAAGACGGCGATCTTCTGATTATCCTGTGTATGAGACGATCTCATATGACCCGACAATGTAATGATAGCGGCGCCGGGCGGCGACATCTTATCCGATTTCACGCCGGCGCCAAAATGGCGACAGTCTGGCGACTGTTGCTGCGCGATTGTCGCCAGGATAGAAGTATGAGCGCGCTTTTGAAACTATCAAGGCGCATAAAGGAGACGCCCGAGGCGTGATCGGCGGCAGGATCGCGCTCGTCATCGTGGATGACGGAGGCGGATTCCAAGTGATCTGGAACGACAAAAATCCGATCTGAGTCCGTCCTGCTTATCTTTTCGCAACGGAGTTGCGTTAAAATCCGTCTTCAAACATATCGCCGGATATTGATTCAACTTGAATATTGAAGACTGTGGATAAATCTGCGGAGCCTTTGGAGTGCGGTAGTTCGGTACCGCTTTGGTAGTCAACTTCGACTCTTTGGCAATGATTGGAGAGAATCCGCTGGGCCTTTCGTCCTTGAAATTCGTGGAATCCGAGATGACTACCAAAGCGGTACCGAACTACCGCACTCCAAAGGCTGCCGCCATTTCAAGTTTAA
>DASUFM010000530.1:0-3666 GCA_036274535.1 Blastocatellia bacterium | reverse complement strand
GATTATGCTCAAGGATGTTGGCGAAGCTCCCCTGCCGAACTGTCAACGTGAGCCTGCCGCCCGCTGGGACGCTTACCTGAACGTTCCAGACCCCGATGCGTTGGCAGCGGAATTCGTTTCGCGACAGGTCAAGTTTTCCGTGCCGCTGAAAGACGATGAAGACGGATTGCGTGGGTTTGAGTTGAAGGACGCTGACGGCTATGTCTTGTTCTTCGGTCGTCCGCGCTGAGGGAACGATATGACAACAAATTTTGGCGCATCGGCTGACGATTACGCCAAGTTTCGCGCTGGCTTTCCTGATTCGTTCTTTGCGCGCCTTGCTTCCTACAGAGTAGGCGCTGCTGGTGAAGCGGTGGTTGATCTGGGAACCGGTACAGGCACTCTTGCCCGTGGATTGGCACGGCGAGAATGTCGTGTCATCGGCGTTGACGCCGATCAACGCCTTCTCGATCAGGCACGCCAGCTTGACAAGGCCGCTTCAGTAAGCATTGAGTACAGGAAGGGGACGGCCGAACACATTCCGCTGGCAGACAACTGTACTGATCTGGTCACGGCGGGGCAATGCTGGCACTGGTTCGAGGGGCCAAAAGCGGCAGCAGAAATTGCGCGCATCCTGCGGACGCGGGGACATAATGTACATAGCGTTTGCGCCGCATGAGACATCTGTGTAATCATAGTGGGAAGACTCCGAACATAACGCAGGCAATCGTCATAACAACTGACGCTCCCAGTAAAAACGGCGCCGAGAATTTCTGATGCTCGCCCAGTTCAAGATCAGCCAAACCGACGAGCAGGAAAGTAGACGGAGTGAGCGGGCTGATCGGAAAGCCAGTCGTCATCTGCCCCAATAACGCCGCCTGACCGACCTGAACGGGCTGGACGCCCAACAGACTTGTAACCTCGGCTACAACTGGTAACACACCGAAATAAAATGAGTCCGGATCAAACAGCAGGCTCAGTGGCATAGATAACAGTCCTAGCGCGAAAGGAATGTGCCGCGCATGACCAGCGGGGAGACTCCCGGCGGCGGCCTGCGCCATCGCGGCCAGCATGCCTGACTCTTTCATAATGCCCGTGAATGCCCCCGCGGCAAACAGCACGCTCGCCATCATCAATGCCGCTTTCGCGTGGGCGTCAACACGTTCGCGCTGCGACACAGCGTCGGAATAATTCAGCGGCAGCGCCAGCGCCACGCCAAGCATGAAAGCCACCACCGGCTCGACCTTGCCACTGACCATCACGGCTAAAACCAGGACCGTCAACGCGGCGTTCAGCCAAAATCTGCCGGGACGGCGCAGACTCTTTTCTTCAGGTGTCAGCGTCCGCTCGAAAACGCCGGATTCGCTCTCCAGGCGCTCCAATCGAAGCCGTTTTATTTCTCGCAGACCCAGCCAGTACGAAGCGAGGAAAAGATAAACCAATCCGATACAGACAGCGGGAACGAGCGGATTGAAAATCTCCGTCATCGGCAGATGCAAAGAGGCGGCGGCGCGAATCGCCGGCCCGCCCCACGGCAAAATATTGATCAGGCCCGCGGCCATCGCCGTTACACATGCAAGAACGCGCCTGTCCATTCCCAGCCGGTCGTACAAGGGCCTCATTACCGGAATCGTAATCAGAAACGTGACAGCGCCAGCTCCGTCCAGCATCACAACGGCCGCCAACAGCGCCGTTCCTGTGGTAATGCGCGCCGGATGGCGCCCGACAGCGCGTAAAATGCGATCAATGATCGGGTCGAGCATTCCCGCATCAGTCATGATCCCGAAATACAAAATGGCAAACACGGTCATCCCCGCGACTGGCGCGACGTTCTGAATCCCTTTTACAATGAACATGCCGGCGCTAAGCCCGAAACCGCCGATGAGAGCCGCGACAATCGGAATCACTATTAACGCGATCAGCGGCGATACTTTCTTGCTGAGGATAGCCACAAGCAGCGCGGCGATGGTCAACATGCCTAACGTCGCTAGCATTCGGCCTCTCCATTCACTATTGGATCGAGCAATGCGGTAAGTTCCTTCGGCGCAGCGACCTCCAGGCTCAGCAAAAGAAACGCCAGCGTCTTTCCATGCGAATCTAGATTCAGCGATTCGTTAACGCCGCCGTCCAGCGCAGTCTCAAGCACAAAATTCATCGCGCCCAGTTTCGGCAACAGGTAACGCCGCACTGCGGTTGGGTTACGGTGGCGAAACAGGTGTCTCACTTTTTCTTCAGTCACCTGCTCGACGAGCAGCGGGAAAGATTCGTTGTGATAGGCGATCAGGCTGATGTTGACGATGTCGCCTTTATCACCGGCGCGGCCATGCGCGAGGCGATGTAGCGGGATGCGAATTGCGTCAATGTCCATTACTCAGTCCAGAAAGGTAAAGGTCGCCGGCGCCAGTTCGCGCGGCACGAAACAAGAGATGGAGTTGAGGCGCGGCGTGATCGTAGTTCTAATTCCTCCTCCGCCCGCCGGGCCACAAGTGTAGAGAGCGGTTACTTCGCCCAGAAGCCTTTCAACTTGCGCACGGTCGGTATGAACGAGGGCGACGCGCAGCCGCACATCGCGCGTGTCAGTTACCGGTAGATCAGACAGCTTGGCTCCGCAGTCGTCGCCAAACACGCTCAGCGCGCCGATCAGATCAAAGCGTAATTTCAACGCATCGCCGGCGCGCCGTCTGACGATCTCCGCCGCCAGGCGCGCTCGCGCCTCGGCGTTCGGACCGGCGTAAGAAATCTCGCCTTCCCCCAGCCAGCCGCCGGCGAAACAGACTGTCGCCTTGAGCGTCTCGGGTCGCGGACGGCCGCGCACGCCCATAACAGCGACGCGATTCTCTTCGACTTCGACCACCTCAGCTTCAGAAATATCGGCCACCACATCAGGAGTAAGATACGCCGCCGGGTCATGCAATTCGTAGAGCAATTGTTCCTTCACTGTTCGAGCATTCACTATGCCTCCGGTCGCATCGGCTTTAGTGATAATGAATGAGCCGTCCGCCGCGATTTCCGCAATGGGGAAACCGACATCATGCAAATCAGGAACATCCTTGAAGCCTGGATCGGCAAAATACCCGCCCGTGACCTGCGCTCCGCATTCGAGCAAATGCCCGGCCATCGTCGCGCGCGCCAGCGTATCCCAATCCGTTTCGCCCCACCCGAAACGCGCCATCACTGGGCCGACCGTGAGCGACGGATCAGCGACGCGCCCAGTCACTACAACCTGCGCGCCCGCGCGCAGGGCGCCGGCGATCGCCGCGGCGCCGAGATAAACATTGGCGCTGATTATTTCGCGGCCCATGTCTGCTGGAGAAATATAGCGGCGCAGCAACTCTCGCCCGCGCGCGTCAGACAAATCGTCGCCTTCAACAATCGCAATTCGAGCCTGTGACACGCCGTGTTCCTGCGCGATTTGCCGAATGAGCCGAGCGGCGGCGCGCGGGTTGGCGGCTCCGAAATTGCTCACGATGGGAATGCCGTGTTCCAGACATCGGCGCAGCACAGGCCGCGCCATCAGTTCCAACAAAGGCGCATAACCACCGTCGGGATTTTCGCGGCGGTCGAGTTGCGCCAGCGCCAGGGTACGTTCCGCGAGCGTCTCGAAGATCAGAGCGCCGGCGCCTCCTCGCGCAATCAGCGTCTCTACGATCTGCGCCGCCGCATCAGTCCGGTCGCCGCCGAAGCCCG
>DASUFM010000529.1:0-2975 GCA_036274535.1 Blastocatellia bacterium | reverse complement strand
TCTTCAATCCGCAATCCGCAATCCGCAATCCGCAATCCGCAATCCGCAATCCGCAATCCGCACTGCCGCCCCAACCTTGACGCGTTTTTGGCGCGACGCCTATAATTCACGCTTTCCCTATGACTCGCTGAACTGCGCCGTCATTGCCGACTCTGACCGATCCCGCGCGCCGCTGTAAGTGATGACCGAATTCTCTCGACTGCTTAAATACCTCAGGCCCTACCGCATCATCTTTGCAATTTCCGTTGTTCTGATGATCGCGACCGGCTTGTTCGAAGGCGGGACGATCCTGCTGCTGCAGCCGATTATCGATACAATAAAGGCCGGTCACGGCGAAGGCGGGGCGTTTGCCGGTTTCCCGTTCGGGCGGTATTTACCGAAGGCGAGCGATATTGGTCTTCGGGCGATCGCGGTTTTGTTGGTCGGCCTGACGCTGGCGAAGGGCGTCGCGGAATATTTCTCGTCATATTTCATGAGCCAGATCGGCCAGAGCGTGATCGCCGACGTCCGTTCGTCGCTTTATGATCATATCACGCGCCAGGCCGCGCCGTTCTTCTCCAGGTATTCGACGAACGAACTGACCGCTCTTTTGATGAGCGACGCCGCGCTGGTCGAACGCGCCGTTTCCGACACGCTGCGCGACATGCTGCGCGAATCGGTCAGCCTGGTCGTCTATCTGGCCCTGCTCTTCAATTTCAACTGGAAGCTGGCGTCGGCGATATTGCTGCTGGGGCCGCCGGTGGCTTATCTGGTGACCAAATTCAACCAGCGGTTGCGCTATTACATTAATTCCAGGCAGCAGAGCGGCGCCGAGATGCTGGACGTGGCGCAGGAAACGATTTCGTCACAGCGCGTCGTCAAGGCTTTCGGGATGGAAGATTACGAGAGCCGGCGCTTTCGCGACGCGGCCCGCAAACAGATGCGCGATCAGTTGCGGGCGATGCGAATTTACTTTCTTTCGCCGATCGTGCTAGAGACCGTAGGCATAATCGCGGTCGCCACCCTTCTTATTTATGTGGAGCGCAGCATTAAGGCGGGGAATATGTCCTTCGGCGCTCTCGCCGCGTTTCTGGTGGCAATGTTCAAGGCTTACGACCCGATCCGCCGCCTGAGCCGGTTGCAGCACGACTTGCAGCAGGGATTGACCTCTTCCGCCCGCATCTTCAGGATCATGGATGAAGAGGTCGAGATGCGCGACAAGCCGGGCGCGATAGCGTTGGGGCGTTTCTCGCGGCAGATAGAATTCCGCGGCGCCGGCTTCCGCTATGGGCAGGGATTCGACATGCCGGCGCTCAAAAACGTCTCATTCAAAGTCCGCGCCGGCGAAACGGTCGCCGTCGTGGGCCAGAGCGGCGCGGGCAAGAGCACGCTCATGAATCTGATCCCGCGCTTTTACGACGTGGTCGAGGGCGCGGTGTTGATCGACGGACACGATGTGCGCGATCTGCAGGTCGCTTCGCTGCGGCGCTCCATCGCGGTCGTCACTCAGGAAACTCATCTCTTCAACGATACCGTGCGGGCGAACATCGCTTACGGGGCGCATGGCGCGGACGACGGCGATGGAGCGATCAGGAGCGCCGCGCGCGCGGCGCTCGCCGACGAGTTCATCGGCAAGTTGCCGAAAGGGTACAATACTGTAATAGGGGAGCGCGGCCTGATACTTTCGGGCGGGCAGCGCCAGCGCCTCGCGATCGCGCGCGCGATTCTGAAGAACGCGCCGATCCTGATCCTCGACGAAGCGACCAGCGCGCTCGACGCCGAAAGCGAGATGCTGGTGCAGCAGGCGCTCAACAATTTGATGGCCGGCCGCACGACCATCGTCATTGCGCACAGACTCTCGACCATCCGCCGCGCCGACCGCATCGTCGTGCTGGAGGCCGGACGCGTGGTCGAAATGGGCGCGCATCACGAGTTGCTGAGGCTCGGCGGCGTTTACCGCAGGCTTTATGAGCTGCAGTTCGCCGAAGAGGAAGTCGCCGGCGCCCGGCGTCTGATGGCCGGCGGGGCGCATTCAGCCGATTGACGTCTACTGACGCCACTGATGCCCACTGATATCGATAGGGAGCAGGGAGGAAGATAGAAGATATGCTCAAAAGCATGACAGGATACGGACAGGGGGCGGCGAGCGGGGACAAGTTTACGGTGATTGTCGACTTGCGTTCGGTCAACCATCGCACTCTGGACATCCACTGGCGCGCGCCGCAGGACCTGGCGTCGCTCGAAATCCCGCTTAAAAAAATGATTCAGGCCGCGGTCTCCCGCGGGCGCGTCGATGTGACGATCAATTTCTCGCAAGTCGCCGACGTCAGCTACGAAATCAACCGCCCGTTGATTCGCGGCTACCTGGAAGCGCTGCGCATGATGCGCGATGAGTACGGGCTTGTCGGCGACGCCGATCTGGCGGCGCTCACCCGGCTGCCCAACGTCCTGACCCCTTCCACCGCCAGCGGCGCGCTGAGCGGCGCGGTGATCGAAGGCGTCGAAGCGGCGCTGACACACGCGCTGACGGCGCTGGTCGCGATGCGCGCGGTCGAAGGGCACGAGCTGCAGAAGGAGATGCTGTCGCGCATCGCGCGCATCGAAAATCATGTCGCCGTCATCGATTCGGATTCCGCCGGGATCGTGGACGCTTACCGCGACAGGCTGCGCAGGCGCATCGAGGAGCTGATCGACAAAGCTTCCATTGACGAAACGAGACTGGCCCAGGAGGTCGCGCATCTGGCCGAGCGCAGCGACATCTCGGAAGAGATAGCGCGATTGAAAAGCCATCTGGCGCAGACGCAGGAGCTGCTTTCGAGCGACGGCGAGATCGGCAAGAAGCTCGATTTCCTGCTGCAGGAGATCAATCGGGAGGCGAATACGATCCTCTCGAAATCGTCTGAGCTCACAATCTGTGACTCGGCTATCGAGATCAAGACCGAAGTCGAAAAGCTGAGGGAACAGGCGCAGAACGTTGAATAATTGCGGATTGGGGG
>DASUFM010000528.1:0-6167 GCA_036274535.1 Blastocatellia bacterium | reverse complement strand
GAGGCTGTAATCATTCCTCAAGCGTCGGATGGTCTCTTCCAGAACCGAAGTCTTGCCTGCCCCGGGAGCGGACATCAGGTTGACCACGTAAAGGCCGCGCTCCTTGAAATGCTCGCGGTTATGGTCGGCCATCTGTTCGTTGGCTTCGAGTATGTCGGTATTGGTCACGACCTGATGCATAAAACCTCCGCTAATCTATCTCCACGTATTCGACCTGAATATCACGGCCCGCCGTGATATTCAGCAGTTCGCCGCATCCGGGACAAAGCAGGTTGAAATCACCCATTGCAACTTCGATGCCCGCGCAGTTCCGGCATTCGACGCGCAGCCGTACCGTTTCTACCTCCAGATCGGCGTTTTCCGCGAGCGTCCCTCTTTTCAGGGCTTGAAACGAAAACTCAAGAGCCTCGCCGACCACGCCTCTGAACTCGCCGATCCTGAGCTTGATCTTCCTGACATTAGCCGAGCCGCGCTCGCGCGCCACACCTTCGGCGATTTCGATCACGCTCTGTGCAATCGCGGCCTCATGCATAGCTTTTGTTTTCAAGACGGCAAGACGGGCAGAGAGCAGGCGTTGTAAGTGACGGGGCCGCGGCAACCGACTTTGTAAAGACACCAGCCTTTGCGCGCGGCTTCGTCGTCGAATTTCTCAACGAACATCCCGGCGTCGAAGAACACCCGCCGATAGGATGGGCGACCGTGACGCAGTCGAACGACGAAGTGGCGCAGAACCGCAGAAAGTCCCGGCGCGAAACTCCGTTCCTCCGCACAGCTTCGTAAAAAGTCTCGGTTGGCATATGCGCCTCCTTGAGGAATAGCTTCTTCTCCATAAGTTCTTGACGCCCGCGTTATGGGATGTCGCAAGAATAGGCAACTACCGTGCCGCCGGATAGCGGCCATTTATCCTGGAGCAAAGGATTCAGATGAAATGATTGACGCATCCGCGGAGCTGTAGGAAGTGCGAATTTTTATCCATTGTTGCGGGCATTTTGGGGAATATTTCGCGGTGTTCGGCGCCGGTCTTGCTCCACAACTCTTTATGAGGGTAGCGATCTTCAGTACCAAAAATTATGACCGGCTGTTTCTGGAGGCCGCCAACGCGACCCACAGCCACGAACTGGTCTTTTTCGAGCCGCGCCTGACCGAGGAGACAACCGCGCTGGCGGCGCAATTCCCGGCGGTCTGTGTCTTCGTTAATGACCAGTTGAGCGCGCATGTGCTCAACACGCTGGCCGGCCAGGGAACTCGTCTAATTGCGCTCCGCTCAGCCGGATTCAACAATGTAGACCTGATCGCCGCTCGTGAATTGGGGCTGACCGTGGTCCGCGTCCCAGCCTATTCGCCGTATGCTGTGGCCGAGCATACCGTGGGTTTAATTCTGACGCTCAACCGCAAGATACACCGCGCCTATGCCCGCGTGCGCGAAGGCAATTTCTCCCTCGACGGGTTGTTGGGGTTCGATCTGCACGGCCGGACCGTGGGCGTCATCGGCACTGGCCGGATTGGCGCTATCGTCGCGCGGATTATGAAAGGCTTCGGTTGCCAACTGCTGGCGCATGATCCTTTCTCGAATCCCGACTGCGAGCGGCTCGGCGTGAAGTATGCCTCGCGCCCTCATCTCTTCGCCGCTTCGGATATCGTCACGCTGCACTGTCCGCTGACGCCCGAGACGCATCATCTGATTGACGCCCAGGCGCTCGGCCGGATGAAATCCGGCGTTATGTTGATCAACACGGGTCGCGGCGCATTGATTGACACGCAAGCCGTGATCGACGCTTTGAAATCGGGCCGGATAGGCTATCTCGGCCTGGACGTTTATGAGGAAGAAGCCGATCTCTTCTTCGAAGACCTGTCGGATAAGGTCATCCGGGATGATGTATTCGCGCGCCTGCTCACCTTTCCCAATGTCGTCATCACTGGGCATCAGGGCTTCTTCACCGAAGAAGCGTTGAAGAGCATTGCGGAGACTACGCTCGCCAACATCACCGCTTTTGAGGAGGGGCGGGGCGTGATGCACGAAGTCTCAGCGGAGAGGGTCGCGCAACGCGCCGTGTAAATGTCAATAATCCCTGCTTACCCGCCTTGACAAAAGCTGCTCTGGGAGGTTCCGGGCGTCGAGTACATCTATTCGACCTCGTCGCCCGGCATGGCGATGGCGGTGGTACGCTTTTACGTCGGTCAGGACGAGGAAGACGCGATTGTCCGCCTGAATCAGAAGATGCTGGCTAATTTCGATCTGATTCCGCCGGGCGCGTCGCAGCCGCTGGTCAAGCCGCGCTCGATTGACGACGCGCCGATACTGGCGTTGACGCTTTCGAGCGGCCGCTACGACCATTTCACATTGCGACGCGTCGCCGCGCAAGTTCACGACCAGATCAAAGAGATCAACGATGTCTCCGAAGTGAAGATCATCGGTGGACAAAGGCGACAGATTCGCGTCCTGCTGGACAAGACTCGCATGGCCGCGCGCAACGTCGCGCCCGCGACCATTATCCCCGCGCTGGAGCAATCGAACCGCCAGTCACAATCGGGCAGCTTTTCATCGGGCAATCGCGAATTCCTGGTCGAGACCGGCGGTTTTCTGAAAAGAAAACCGGCGCCGGGGCGGAAACCATAGAAGTTTCGCCAGGGAGCGCGTTCCCGGCTTCCGTTTATGAATCGCAAGCTGAATCCGAAAACAATACTTGAAACTGCGCGGCGAAGCGCCACACGTCGGGCGCGGTTCGTAAAGATTTCTGAGTCCGGAGAACTTTGAACGAGTTTTCTATCAAAGAGCGCAAAGTGGTCTTCGAGAATCAGACAATCAGGCTTCCGCGCGTGGAATAACTCTAGCGCGCGAGCGCCGCTTTCCGCTCCGATAATCTCATAACGCGCCGCCGGATCTCGTGAAAGGGCGTTATGCAAAGCGATGCGGTCTTCCGCCGCCTCGACCACGATTAACACTCTTAGTGACCGTTCACTCACAACTACCCCGGGCGGCGCGCCAACCGCCGCTCAACTCACCAGCCAAACGAATCGCACTGGAGAGACGGTCAATATATGTGAGAAAAGCCGATGGCGGCGCCCGACGATAATGATGGGCGTCGAACCAATCGGATTCAACCCACCGCCTGATTAGTAAACGGCTGCGCGCGATTGTTCTGCTGTTCGTGAAAATAACTTTCCGCCTCTTTATCTCCTCGAAGCATACGTATGCCGAGAGGAACCCCGACGGCAATGCTTCCTCCAAAGAGCGACCAACCGAGACGCCTTCGGTCCCGCGCAGGGAGCGATTCGGCCAGGAGCAAGCCAAGCCCCAAACCTGACACAAAGCGCAACATGCTGATTACAGCGAGATCCGTTAGCGAGAAACTGGCATCACCCCAATTTAGCTTGTTCATTATTCCTCCTCTTTCCATTCTCTACACGAGTAATTTTAAATGTTCCGCGCATTCATAGTGTGAAACGTCCTCGTATAAGTATGGCCGATGATGGGTGAGTTGAATTGTCCCATTGCGAACAGACTGCGGCTTCGTGAATGCCGCCATGTCATAAGAACTCTCAATTTCTGTGGAAATTCAACGATATAAATAAGCGAAGCGGCGCAGTTGTGCTAAGAGCCATTGGCGACTTGGCGATCACGCCCTTTACGCGGATAATTACGTTTTCGTCGCGCGTATAGTGGGTTCGGGTGAATAGTCGCGGCATTAGGATCTGATAGCAAACCCTTAAATACGAACTTTCAGAGCGAAGAGGAAACTAATATGCAGAATGTGAGATATGTTGCGGATGAATTGAAAGTTCAGATCAATTCGACCAAACCATTGCTGATTACCGTTTTTGCGAGCTTGTCGCTGCTGCTCGTCGGGCTGCGCGTTTTGCCGGAGGAGAGTACGCCGCTGATGGCGAAGGTGATGGGATTGCTTTGCCCGACATTGGCGGCGGCGGGCGTGGGCGCTTATGTGGGGCGCGCTTTGCGCGGCTGGCTGCCGGCGATCGGCTTACTGATCCTATCGATCATCGGCATGTTCATCATCAGCGCCCTCGGCGCGAGCGTTATCGCCACCCCACTTCTTCTAGGCTGGGGCTTCATCAACGGAATGCTCCTGGGGCCGCTCGTCGCTTTTGCGATTGCAGATGCGGGAGCGCCTGTCGTGGTTCAAGCGTTGACCGGGACGACGGCGGTGATGATGCTGGCCGGCCTGGTCGTCTACGCCACTGGAATCGACTTCAGCTTTTTGATGCCGCTGCTATTCCTTGCCCTGATGGGGTTGATTGTTGTGGGACTGGTCGGTATCTTTGTGCGGTTTTCGAGAACAGTGAATCTGACTTACTCGATTCTAGGGATGGTTGTCTTCGCCGCGTATTTCCTCTATGACATATTTCGTCTTAGTCGAAGCGAGAACACTTGGGAAGCGGCGGTCCGGATGACGATGCGCCTCTATCTCGATTTTGCCAACTTCTTCATTTACCTTCTGCAATACCTGCTTTCATCCCGGCGGAGATGATCTTCCTGATACGTACAGTCGAAGAACGCGACGTCGCGTTCTTCGACGCCGCTGAAGTGTACGACCCGTTCATAAACAAAGAGTTTGTGGAGGAATTTCTCCCTCCTTAATTGACGTCAGGATTCCTGCTTGAGAGGCCCATACCACGGTGCTGACCACGCTCGACGGCATGCGCCGGAAGGGCTACCTGACGCGCGAAAAAAGGGGAAGGCCTTCGTCTACGCGCCGCGCTACACACGTGAAGAGTTCGAACGCAGGCTGGCGCAAGAGGCGCTTGGCGCTCTGCTCGGAGGCCTGGGCGAGCCGGTATTGTCCACCTTCGTCGAACTCATCGGTGAGGACGAATCCAAGTTGGAGCGGTTGGAAGAATTGATCAAGCGCAAACGGGAGGGGAAGAAGTGATGGAACCGCGCGGCTGGCAGATCGCCTTCGAAGGCATGGAAAATTTCTTCCTTTTCAAATAGGGGGAGCGCGAGTTGATGCAAATATCAGCGCTGAAAAACAATTGGCGAGATATTTCAAAAGGGACGGCGTTGCAATTTGTCATTTTGCTAGGGCTTGTCAGTCTCTTTGCCGATATGACTTACGAAGGGGCGCGTAGCATCACGGGTCCTTTCCTGGCCGTCCTCGGGGCCAGCGCGACCGCCGTAGGAGTCGTCGCCGGGCTGGGTGAGTTGATTGGCTATGGCCTGCGGCTTGTTTCAGGATATTTTGCTGACCGCACGGGGAGATATTGGGCCGTCACGCTCTTCGGCTACGCATTGAACCTGATCGCCGTGCCTTTGCTCGCACTGGCGGGGCGATGGGAAATCGCGGCTCTGTTGATGATCACTGAGCGGATGGGGAAGGCCGTTCGCACACCGGCGCGTGACGCCATGCTTTCACATGCGACAAGTGAGATGGGGCGGGGCTGGGGCTTCGGCTTACACGAAGCGATGGATCAGATCGGCGCGACGCTGGGCCCTCTCGTCGTGGCCGCAATGTTGTATTACGAGAAGGGCTATCAAGCCGGTTTTGTCATCCTGCTCGCGCCAGCCCTGTTGGCGTTAAGCGTACTGGTCATTGCGAGACTCCGTTACCCTCAACCGCGTGAACTGGAAGTGGAAACGCCTGATCTGGGAACCCGGGGATTTCCACGTTCATTCTGGGTTTATCTCGCGGCAGTCGCGCTGATCGCCGCAGGCTATGCGGATTTCCCGCTCATCGCTTACCACTTTCAAAAAGCGTCTGTCGCTTCGGCCAATTGGATCCCGATTTTTTACGCCGTGGCAATGGCCGTTGACGCTCTGGCCGCAATCATCTTCGGCCGTTGGTTCGACCGCATTGGGCTTTCGGCTCTTATCATCGCCGCGCTCCTCTCCGCGCTTTTTGCGCCTCTGGTATTTCTCAGAGGTTCAGGCGTCGCTCTCGTTGGAGTCGTTCTGTGGGGCGTCGGCATGGGCGCGCAGGAGTCAATTATGCGAGCGGCGATCGCCGGCATGGTTCCGGCCCAGCGTAGGGGGTCGGCCTACGGCATATTTAATGCGGGATATGGGCTGTGTTGGTTTCTGGGCAGCGCGCTGATGGGTTTTCTTTACGACGTCTCGCTGCCGACGCTGATCGCGTTCTCGGTGACGACTCAACTCGCCGCCATCCCGTTGCTCTTTTTGACGAGAAAATGAACCAACAATATGGGAAGGC
>DASUFM010000527.1:0-3690 GCA_036274535.1 Blastocatellia bacterium | reverse complement strand
CACGAATGAACACTGATGTTCACGAATGAAAAGAAATGGAAGGAACAATCGGATAATCCGCGCGCAAATGTATATTCGTGAGTATTCGTGTTCATTTGTGGCTAAAGTTTTTGAGAATCGGAGAAGCAGCGGAGGATCATATTGAAATACTGGTTGGTGAAATCGGAGCCGGAGTCTTTCTCGATTGACGACCTGGCGAAAGCGCCTGAGAAAACCACATTCTGGGACGGCGTGCGCAATTACCAGGCGCGAAATTTCATGCGATCGATGGAGATCGGCGACCAGGTTTTCTTCTATCACAGCAACGCCGAACCCACATGCATCGCAGGCGTCGCCGAGGTCGTGAAGAAGGCGTATCCGGATCACACCGCGCTGGACCCGAAGGATAAACATTACGATCCGAAGGCGACTCCGTCCAATCCGATATGGGAGATGGTAGACATCAGGTTCGTGCGGAAGTTCGCCGAACCGTTGACGCTCGAAGACCTGCGCGACGCGCGGGGCCTGGAAAAGATGGAGCTGCTGCGCCGAGGCTCGCGGCTCTCAGTTCAGCCCGTGACAGCCGCCGAATGGAAGATCGTCAACAATCTCGCCGAGAAAAAGGCGAAAAAGAAATAATCCACATGGCCAGAGAGCTTCGATTCACCCCGCGGCTTTTCGATTTCCTGCGGGAGCTGAAAGCCAGCAACAGGAAAGAATGGTTCGACGCGAACAAGGATCGCTATATAGCCGACGTGCGGGACCCGCTGCTGGCTTTCATCGCCGCGCTTCGGCCGAGACTTCTCGAAATCAGTCCATACCTCGTCGCCGATCCGAAGCCGTCCGGCGGTTCGATGTTCCGTATTTATCGCGACACGCGCTTCTCGAAGAACAAAGAGCCTTACAAGACTACGGCCTCGGCGTTCTTCTCTCACCAGACCGGAGGCAAGGAAGGACCGGGCATCTATCTGCATCTGGATCCCGAGAACTGCTTCGTCGGCATAGGTCATTGGCGCCCCGACCCTGTCGCGCGGACCAGAGTGACTGATGCGATTGCCGCAAAACCCGACGCCTGGCGCGAGGCGATCTCGGGCAGGGAATTTCGGAGGTTGCTCAGGGTCGAAGGCGATTCGATGGCGAAACTGCCCAGGCGATACGACCCGCAACATCCGTTCGCCGAAGACCTGAAGCGTAAGGATTTCATCGTCGTCTCGTACTTTTCCGAAAAACAGGCTTGCGCCAGGGATTTCATCGAACGCTTCGATAACATTTCGCGCGCGGCCGCGCCGTACCTCGGATTCATCATCAGGGCGGCCGGTTTGAAATGGTAACGGCGCGGGGGGCGTACCGGACACAAAATGAAAGAGACAAAAGAACAATTGAAAGAGAGACTCGGGCATATCCTGCGCGCGCTGAAGAAAACTTATCCTCAGGCCACTTGCGCGTTGAATCACGCCAGCCCATTTGAATTGCTGATCGCGACCATTCTTTCCGCGCAATGCACGGACGAACGCGTCAACATCGTCACGGCCAGCCTCTTCAGAAAGTATCGCAAGCCGGAAGATTACGTGGCGGCCTCGCGCGAAGAACTCGAACGTGACATCAACTCGGTCACATTCTTCCGCAACAAGTCGAAATCGATTCAGGAAGCGAGCCGCCTGCTGATCGAAAAATACAACGGGCAGATCCCGCAGACTTTGGAAGAGCTGGTCGAATTTCCGGGCGTCGGGCGAAAAACGGCCAACGTCGTGCTCGGCACGGCGTTCGGCATTCCCACGGGGGTCGTAGTCGACACACATGTGTCGCGCCTGTCGCAGCGACTTGGATTATCCGAAAACAAGCAGCCAGAAAAGATCGAAGCTGATCTGATCGAACTTCTGCCAAAAAAAGAATGGATAGATTTCTCCCACCGATTGATCTGGCATGGGCGCAGAATCTGCCAGGCGCGCAAGCCGCTGTGCGAAAAATGCAGCCTGGAAAAGTGGTGCCCCTCATCAACTCTAAAAAAAATATAGATTTCAGGAAAAAGAATTCCAGCCACGAATGAACACTAATGAACACAAATCTTTTTCTTGATCTTATGATTCGCCCATTTTCCGGCGCTCTCATTCGCTATTCGCGGATATTCGCGTCAATTCGTGGATGCTCCTTTAATACCATAGTCAAACCGGAGTTCGCGGCAGGGCTTTTGCAGAATCATCAAAGCGGATATGTGTGACTTTGTTTCCCGAAGTTCGATTGTCCGTTCGATCTGGGGAAGTTCCGACCTGATCCTGCTGATATTCGCCGGATCGGCGGCGGAGTTCGCGCTAAACCGCGCGGTAGATTGGCTGTTCTTCACGGGTCAAATCCCGCGAAACCCGGTCGGGCGGCTGTTTTCCACAGTGCGTTACGCGCAGGAAATCGTCTTCGTCGACGAGGCGACCGCCCGCCGGACGTTCGACCAAATCCATTCTATTCACGAATCGGTTCAACAGGCGCGCGGCGCGCGGATGCCAGACTGGGCCTTCCGCGACGTGCTCTATATGCTGATCGATTATTCGGAGCGCGCGCATGCGCTTTTGCATCGCCCGCTCAACGACGCGGAGCGGCAGGAACTATTCGATGTGTTTCACCGCGTAGGCGTTGGATTGCGCATCCCGGAACTGCCGGACAGTTACGCCGAATGGCGGGAAGACCGGCGGCGCCATCTCGAACGCGACCTGGAGTACAGCGAATACACGAGGCGGCTTTATGAAAAGTACCGTGAGCATCTGGGCATATGGCGCTACGAAATACTGCGGCTGACGCAGGCGCAGCTCGCGCCGGAGAGAGTGCGACGCCTGCTTGGCCTCAGGCGTCCGCCGCTGCTCTTCAAGGCGTTCCGCGCTTACGGCCTCTTCACGCGGCTCAACCTGCAGGACCTGGTTCATCGGCTGCTGCTGCCGCCCGGACGCGCGGACGAAGTCAGGAGGTTCAATCGCCGTTGAGAACGCGCAGAACCTGTTCGCGCAGAGCCTGATTGGTGGCGAGTCCCTGCCCTGAATTCAAATCGGAGGCGCCGCTGAACGTCGTGAAAGTTCCGCCCGCGCCTTCCAGGATCGGAGGCAGCGGGGCCACGTCGTAATATTTCAACGCGGCCGGTTCGACCATTACGTCGGCCAGGCCGCGCGCAATCAGGTAATAGCCGTAACAATCCCCCAGCCCGCGCACGAGCCTCACGCTCTCGCATAGCCTGACGACCCGTTCACGTTCGGCGCCGCCGATCAGGACGCGCGGATCGGTAATCAGGAGCGTCGCTTCGGCGAGCCGCGATGTTTCTGAAACGTGGCAGCGCGCGCCGTTGAGGAAGGTCCCGGTTTCCGCCGAGCCGATCAGATGATGGTCCTGGATAGGAAGATAGATCGAGCCGAGCACGGGCGCGCCGTCGCATTCGAGCGCGATCATCGTCCCGAAGAGCGGCGTCTTCAGCACGAACGATTTCGTGCCGTCAATCGGGTCTATAATCCACCGGTACGCGCTCGTCTTTCTGGTCTCGCCGAACTCTTCGCCGAGGATCGAAAAATCCGGGAAACGTTTTTCGAGAGATTCTCGTAAGAAGATTTCGACTTCCCGGTCCGCCTGTGTGACGGGACTGTCGTCGGGCTTCAGTTCGATTTCGAGTTGGGAGTTGTAATAGCGGCGGACTATGGCGCCGGCTTTGATGCTCAACTCGCTCAGGACAGGAAAGAA
>DASUFM010000526.1:0-4796 GCA_036274535.1 Blastocatellia bacterium | reverse complement strand
TTCTATAACCTGAAACCATTGAACCGAATCTCTATTGAATCTTCAATACGACTTTCCCGACGGTTTTTCTGGTCGCCAGCGCGTTCAGCGCCTCGACCGCGTCAGCCAGCGCGAATGATTGAGAGACGGCGGGCTTGATTTGCCCCGCCTCGTACATTTTGAACAACGCCTCCTGAGCCTCGCGCATGTATTCCGGGTAATGTTCCAGATATCCTCCCCAATAGACTCCGACGACCGACATGTTTTTGAGCAGGATGCGATTGGCGGCGATTGAAGGGATCGTTCCGCCAGCGAACCCGATGACGAGTAATCGACCTTCGGGCGCGACGCATTTGGTCGAAAGATCGAAGATCTCGCCGCCAACCGGGTCATAAATCAAATCCGCGCCGCGTCCGTTTGTAATTTGTTTGACCTGATTGACCCAGCCGGGATCACTGTAATTCAACGCGTATTCAGCGCCCTGCGACAAGCAGAAGCTTGTCTTCTCTTCATTGCTTGCGGTCGCGATCACGCGCGCGCCCAGAGTTTTGCCGATCTGAATGGCGGACGAACCGACGCCGCTCGCGCCGGCGTGGACCAGCAGCCATTCGCCAGGTTCGATTGTGGCGCGATGCGTGAGAGCAAAGTAAGAGGTCTGATAGGTCACGATCATCGCCGCCGCTTCTTCGAAACTCATTGAACCGGGAATGCGAAAGGTTTTTTCGGCTGAAGCGATTGAATATTCGCAGTAAGTTCCACCCGTGGCCATCGCCTGAACACGATCGCCGATCTCCAAGCCAGTCACTCCTTCGCCGATTGCGTCAACCACGCCCGCGACTTCTGAGCCAGGCGTGAAAGGGCGCGGCGGCTTTGTTTGATATTTCCCCTGAATCATCAGGATGTCGAAGAAATTGAGCGCTGAGGCTCTGTTTTCGATCCGTATCTCGCCGGGATTGGGTTCGGGAACTGGAATATAGGCGAATTCCATCTGATTGGGTTCACACCAGTCGTTGACGCGCCAAGCTTTCATGCGGTTCGAGCCTCCTACTTGTTTGTTGTGTCGCGGGTTGGAAATTTGCGCGCGCATTCTATGGCCGGGAGAAATTCTTTGCAAATTGCGCCGTAGCCGTATGGTTTGCGCGTGAGGCTGTGGTAAATTCCCGGACTCTAATCCTACAGATTTCCCGATTAAACCAGGATAACCAGGATTGGCGCCCTGTGGCTGCGCCATTGCCCCAGTTTTGTACGGTTCGATTTGGAGCTTTATGGCGACACACTCATCTCACGAAGTCACGCAACTGCTGGTCGCCTGGAATGATGGAGACCAGTCTGCGCTCGAACAGTTGATCCCGCTGGTTCAGGCCGAATTGCACAGGCTTGCGAGGCGGTACATGGGGCGGGAGCGGCCCGGTCATCAACTGCAAACGACGGCGCTGGTCAATGAAGCCTACCTGCGGTTGATCGAATGGAAGAATGTGGAGTGGAAGAATCGGGCGCATTTCTTCGGGGTATCAGCGCAATTGATGCGGCGCATCCTGGTTGATTTCGCGCGCCAGCGACCCCGCGTCGAGGGCAAAAGCGCTTTTCAGGTTTCGCTCGAAGAGGCGCTGGTCGTCGGCTCCGAAGACCGTGGAGCCGATCTGATCGCGCTCGACGACGCGCTGAAGAGCCTGGCCAGGATCGACGAACGCAAAAGCAGGATCGTCGAGATGCGATTCTTCGGCGGTTTGAGCAACGAAGAGGTCGCGGAAGTCCTGGGCGTCTCTGAAATCACGGTCATCCGCGAATGGAACAAGGCCAAAGCATGGCTCTATCGCGAACTGAGCATATGACTCCCGACCGTTGGGCGCGAATAGATCAATTGTTGGACGAGGCGTTGGAACGCCCTCTGGCGGAGCGCCCCGCTTTTCTCGACGGCGCCTGCGGCGAAGATGACGATCTGCGCCGCGAGGTCGAGTCGCTGCTGGCCGCGCATCAGAAAGCTGGAGAAGGGTTCCTCGATCGACCCGCGATCGATTTGGCGGCGCGACAACTCGCTCGGAAGTCCGGACAATCGCTGATCGGCCGGACGCTCGGCCATTATGGTGTGCTGTCGGTGTTGGGCGTCGGGGGAATGGGTGAGGTCTACCTGGCGCGCGACAAGAAACTTGAGCGCAAAGTCGCGCTTAAGTTGCTGCCGCCGGATTACACCTCCGACCCCACCCGGATCAAACGCTTCGAGCGCGAAGCCCGCGCCGCTTCGTCGTTAAATCACCCGAACATCATTACCATATACGAGATCGGTCAAATCGATGATAAACATTTCATCGCGGCGGAATTCGTTGAGGGACAGACGCTGCGCGAGCTTTCAGGCAACGGCCAGGCTACGCCGCAACAGGCCCTCGATCTGGCGATTCAGATTTGCTCCGCGCTGTCGGCCGCGCACGAGGCTGGGATCGTTCACCGCGACATCAAGCCTGAAAACGTCATGCTGCGTCGTGACGGTTACGTGAAGGTGCTGGATTTCGGTCTGGCCAAACTGACCGAGCGGCGCAAATCGTTGGGCGCCACGAACGCTTCGGACGGCGATTTGGCCAAGACCAATCCGGGCGTGGTGCTCGGCACCGTGAAGTATATGTCGCCCGAGCAGGCGCTTGGGCAGGAGGTAGATCAACGCAGCGATCTGTTTAGTCTCGGCGTCGTGCTCTACGAACTGCTGACGGGCGTGGCGCCGTTCAAAGGCGACACGACGGCGGCTGTCCTCGACGCGATTGTTCACCACAAACAGGTCTCAATTATTCAGATCCGCCAGGATCTGCATCCGGAATTCGAACGAGTCGTCAGCAGGATTTTGGAGAAAGATCGCGACCTTCGTTACCAGACGGCCGGTGATCTGCGTTCGGAACTGAGGCGGCTTCAGCGCGAACTCGATTTGACGATGACGCCTTCATTCGCCCCCGCCCGTCTCGACGTCCAGTCCGGATTTTCAATCGGCAAAAAGAAGCTCGCCGCCTTGCTGGCGTTGGCCGCATTTCTGGCGACGGCCGCGGCCGTCGTGGCCTGGCTGGCGAACAGAAACGGCGAGCAGGTCGCGTGGAGCCGCGCCGCGGCCTCGCGGCTGACCGGTTTCTCCGGCGCGGAACTCTTTCCGGCGTTTGCGCCGGACGGCAAAGAGTTCGTCTACGCGCGCAACGAAAGGGATAACTGGGATATTTACCAGCAACGGCTGACTGGCAGCGTCGCGCGGAACCTGACGGCAAATTCTCCCGACGACGACACGCAACCGGCCTACTCGCCCGACGGTGAACAGATCGCGTTCCGCTCGGAGCGCAAAGGGGGCGGGATTTTCGTGATGAGCGTGACTGGTGAATCGGTTCGGCGGATATCGGACTTTGGCCACTACCCTGACTGGTCGCCGGACGGTAAAGAGATCATCTTTAGTTCGGCGTTTGTCGCCGACCCGTTTTACCGCGGCGGGGCCAACAAGCTATACGTGGTCAATGTGGGCTCCGGACAACTGCGCGAGATTGACGCCGGGCGCGATGTGGTGCAGCCTCGCTGGTCGCCTACGGGTAGTCGCATCACTTTTTGGGGAATGGACGAATCGGCGCGACGTGACATCTGGACGGTTTCGCCGCGCGGCGGCGACCCGGCGCGCGTGACCGACGATCCCGCGCTGGATTGGAATCCGGTTTGGTCGCCGGATGGAAGATTCATCTACTTCATCAGCGATCGCAGCGGCGCGCCGAGTTTGTGGCGCATTGCGATTGACGAAACCACGGGGCGGGCGAGAGGGGCGCCTGAACCGGTCATCGGGCCGCTGGCGCAGAGTTGGCAGTTTAACGTCTCGCGCGATGGACGGCGATTGGTCTATGTTGAAAAGCTGTTCCGCGAGAACATCTACGCCGTCGATTTCGATCCGGCCAAATACGCCGTCGTCGGAGAACGGATCCCGATTCTCGAAGGCGCGAAACGGAGCAGCGCTCCGAACGTTTCGCCCGACGGCCAATGGCTGGCCTACTATTCCCGTGGCGAAACGAACGAAGATATTTTTGTCATCAAGACCGACGGCTCGGCGCAGAGCCAGCTGACCAGCGATTCTTTCACTGACCGGGTGCCGCGATGGTCGCCGGACGGCAAGCGGATCCTTTATTACTCGAACGCCAGCGGGAGATATGAACTCTGGACGGTCAACCTGGACGGAAGCGGACGGCGGCAGATCAGTTTCAACAACGGTCAGCAGCCCAATTTCAATAGCGGAACCGGTCTGGTCTACCCCTCCCTTTCGCCTGACGGACGATGGATCTCTTACTGCATTATGGGGGGCGAAAGCTTTCTGATCGACGCGAACAAAGCCTGGAACGAGCAGAAACCGATAACTCTGCCTTTTATCAAGCCGCAAGAACGATGGTTTATCGCCTGGTCGTGGTCGCCGGATTCAAAAAAACTGGCCGGCTGGTCCGGCGATCACAACAGCGAAATGCCAGGCTCCTATGTCTACTCACTCGAATCGCAGCGATTTGAGAAGATCGCCGACCTGGGAACGCGCCAGTACTGGTTGAGCGACAATCGCCATCTGATCTGCGTCGATGGCGGCGGAATCTTTCTACTCGACAGCCGGACGAAAACCTCTCGCCGGATTTTGGAAATGCCAAATCGCGAGATTCACGGCGCCTCTATCTCCGCCGACGGCCGCCGCATCTACTTCAGCCTCGTGAGCGATGAATCCGACATCCGCCTGCTCACACTCGAATGATGGTGTTCATTCGTTGCTGGTCTTTTTAGGGCGCGCCGGACATGTTTTCGCGCAACTGCCGGATCGGTTCGAAGACGTAGCT
>DASUFM010000525.1:0-8039 GCA_036274535.1 Blastocatellia bacterium | reverse complement strand
TGGTCAATTGCGTCGGCGACTGATTGAACATTGTCGCCCGCGCATTTCTCGCAAGTTGGATGAAACGCCTACCGTGAAGAAATAGCGTTTCACCTTGTATTTTCAATGATCTATCGAATCGAAAAACCGGAAACTACAGGTTAGAAGGAATCTGAACGAAATCGGATATAAGAACAAGATCGAGGACTCAACCGGCAAACTATGGCGGTTCAGCTTACATCAATTTCGCCATACCCTCGGCACTCAGATGATCAATCACGGGGCCTCGCAATACGATGTGCAAAAAACCTTAGGGCATGAATCAAGCGCAATGACACATGTTTACGCGCACATGTTCGATAGCACCCAAAAGCGGGCGTTTGAGAATTTTCAAAAGGCCCGCGGACCGCTGATTAATATAAAAGGAGAGATGATCAACTTGAATCCTGCCGTCGACTCTGCCGAGCGGCAAATGCTCAAGCATCAGATTGGCGAGAAAAGGCTAGCGCTGCATGACGGACACTGCACACTCCCGCTGGTGAAAGGCCCCTGCCCAAAGTTCAATGCCTGCTATCAATGCACCTGGTTCGTGACCGAAAGAAAATTCCTCCCTCTTCACACAACCCGCATGGAGGAGGTTAATGCCGATCTGGCCAAGGCACGGGCGAATGGCTGGGTACGTCACATCGAGAAATTGGAAAAAGACCAAGAGAGTCTGGAGATAATTATCCGTACTTTAGAGCAGTCGGGAGGAGACGCTAATGAATCACAAACGGAACGTTGAGGGACTGCGCCAGAGCGCGCAAAAGAGGCGCCAGGCCGCCTTGCAGCGCACTGATGACGCGATTCGTCGACTGCTGCGCGACGGACGCCCCATTAACTTCAAGACCGTGTCGGAAGCCGCCAAAGTCTCAACTGCCTGGTTGTATCAGCAGGAGGAAATCAAGCAGCAGATTCGTCATTTACGAGAGACGGGCACGCAACTCGTCAAATTACCGTTACCGCAGAGGGAGAGGGCGTCAAACGCATCAAAAGAAGCTATCATCGCGGCGCTGAGGCAGCGAGTGAAAAAACTGGACGAGGAAAACCTCGCCCTCCGCAAACAGCTTGAAGTGGCGTATGGAGAGCTGTATCAGAGGTCAAAATAATTTCGAACTCTGCATGTAGTTTTCATTCCCCAGCCTCAGCTATAGTTCTTTATCTAATACGAAAGAAAAGAAATCTTTCTTGGGCTTGGCGAAGGCCGAACTCAGACATAGGAGAGGATAAGCGAACGGCAGTCCCAAATCACGACGCCTCACCGCAAGGACGCTGTCATTCAGTTCATGACACGCCCCACCCTATCAAATCTAGGAAATTTCCAGAAGCGCCCGCATCGATGATGGAGCGCCTGCGGCGATGACTCTGGCTCAGCAAAATGATATGCAATGATATTGCGTAGAACAGGCGCGTTCTTTCAATGATTTGTCCACTGCAATCGCCAATGGCGATTACTTACACGCCACAGGATGCTTCTAGAACTTCACTGCCAACGGTTGCTTCCATTGCAATCAACACTTTTCTGCGTTATCCGCAAGGGCGCCATCAATCAGTTATTCTTGGCGGATGGTTACTCGAATCGCAGCAATGCGGCAGGGTCGGAACGCGCGGCGCGGCGCGCAGGCAATCCGCAGGCGAGCCCAGCCACAATCGTCAACACTGAAACTACGATCAGGCAGGTTGCAGGATCGTTTGGGGTGACACCTACCAGCAACGAACTCAGCGCGCCGCCTACGGCGAACGACATAGCCAATCCGATCACGAGTCCTATCGCAAACCGCCGCATGCCCTGAAAGAACATGAGGCGCCACAAGCGAGATCCGCTCGCGCCCATCGCGGCTCGTATGGCCATCTCGCGCGTGCGCTGGTTCACGGACTGGGAAATCACGGCGTAAAGACCCATGGACGCGAGCGCCAGGGCGAAAATCGCCAGGACGGTAAACATCGCGCTGGCCAAGCGCAGGTCGGAATTCGCTTTCGAGACGTGATCGGCGAGGGAACGCACGCCGAATACCGGAAGGTTCGCATCCAGGTCCTTCACGCTCTGTCGAAAGGCGGGGGCGAGGCTCTCCGGAGCGACCCGCGTCCGCGCCGTGACAATCATGTCACGACCAGGGTTCTGCCGGTACGGCAGATATACTCGGGGGACCCCCTCGCTGTAGCGGTTCTGAATGATATCAGCCGCGGCGCCGACGATTGTCGCCCAGGCTTCGGATCCCCGACCATCTACGCGAATGCGTTTTCCGAGCGGATTCTCGCCGGGCCAATGCCTGTTGGCGAAGCTCTGATTTATGATCGCGGCCTCGTGGCCAGGAGACCCGTCGATCTCCGTGAACTCGCGTCCCAGTATCAATCGCGCTTGCATGCATCGGAAATATCCTGGGCCGATGGTCAACATGGCTGTCCTGGGCCGATCGCGCATATTGTCTATCGGCGATCCTTCAATCTGAAACGGTATCGTACGTCCCAGACCAGCCCCGCTGCCGGGCAACTCGGACATGATTGCCGCCGTCTCGACGCCCGGCAGCGATTCGAGTCGGGTGATCAACTCCTGAAAAAACGATACCTGTTGTTGAGGCTCCTGGTATTTCGCAGGCGGCAAATCAAACCCCATGGTCAGCGCGTTCTCGGTGTTCACGCCCAGCCTCATGTTTCCGGCGTATACCATGCTCCGAATCATCAGCCCCGCGCCCATCAACAGAACAACTGAAAGAGTCACCTCGGCCCCAACCAGGATATTCGTCAATAACCTCCGCCGGACCCCGGCGCCGGCGCCCTGGCCCCCTTCTTTCAACGCGCCACTCAGGTCAATCCTGGACATCCGCAGCGCGGGAGCGAGGCCGAAGACGATCCCTGTTCCAATCGAAATAGCCGCCAGGTATAGAAGCACGTTTTTATCCACCGAAAACACGATGTAATCAGGCTTAGGCAGAGCCGCATCGAGCGTCCTCACGCCCCAATATGCGAGAGAGGCGCCAAGGACTCCCGCCATAACCGACAACAGAACACTTTCCGTGAGCAGTTGCCGTATGACACGCAGTCTCCCCGCGCCCAGGGCCGCGCGGATCGCCATTTCGCGGGAGCGAATCACCGCCCGCCCTAGGAGCAGGTTGGCGACATTCGCGCACGCAATCAGAAGCACAAAGGCTACGCCTCCCAACAGAACTTGCAGGACCCGGCGGATCTGAACTCTGATGAGGGCATGGTTAAAATCCCGGACCATTGCGCCGATGTCTTTGTTGGTAGAGGGAAATTCGGCCGCCAGTTGGCGCGCGACGGCGCCGGCCTCGGCGTTCGCTTGACTGATACTTACTCCATCGGCGAGCCGGCCGAATACCACCCCTACCCCATGTTCGCGATCTCCCCTCGTTGGGGTTTGCGGCGTTATATACGGAAGCCAGAGATCTATATTAAGCGCCAACCGTACGCCTGGAGCCGTCACGCCTATGATGTTGTAAGGCGCTCCGTCGATGCGCACAGTCTTCCCAATTACCGACTCATTTTTGTTGTAACGGCTTTCCCAGACGCGGTGAGCCAACAGCGCGACAGGCGGCGCTCCGGGTTGCGTATCGGCAAGTTCCAGGTTGCGTCCGAGCGCCAGTTTCCCGCCAAGGACGGACAAGGTGTTCGCCGTCATTCGCGCAGCGAAGCGGCGCTCAGGAAAGTTTGCCTCATCGCTCAAGTCGACATACCTGAACTGAACGGCCGCGATATCTTCGAACGACTTCAGCCGCTCTTTGAAATCAAGATAATCGGGATACGATAAAGTATCGAGCGGCTCTTCGGCGCTGTGCGCCATATCGATGCCACTGATGACTCCAAGCCGGTCAATGCCGGGGATCGAACGAGTAGGGTAAAGCGCCGCGTTCACGATCGTGAACACGAAGGTGTTGACGCCGATCGCGAGCGCCAGCCCGCATACCGCGAACAGTGTGAACGCCGGACTCTGGCGCCACATCCGCACCGCGTAGCGCAGGTCTTGCGCCAGATCCCCCAACCACCGCGTCCCGCGTACGTCGCGGATCTTCTCCTTAACCTGCTCCGGGCCGCCGAGAGCGAGACGCGCCTGCCGGCGCGCTTCTTCCGGATCGAGGCCCTGCGCGATAAGATCTTCAGTGTGTTGGTCCAGATTGAAGCGCAGTTCTTTTTCGAGTTCCTCTTCCTGTTTCCTTCGACGAAATAATCCCCGCCACAACTTCATTTGGCTTCTCCTTCGGACAAGTTGAGAATCAGACCGACAGTTTCAGTCAATCGCTGCCAGCTCTGGCTTTCGGTTTCGAGTTGTTTCCGCCCTTCCCGCGTCAGGCGATAGAACTTGGCCTCGCGCCCAGTCTCGTTCGCCTTCCAGTCTGCAGCCAAGAGGCCGCGGTTTTCGAGCCGTCGCACAGCTTTTTGCTATTTAGGCTCTCTCTTCTCGTTGAACCATTTTCGACACCACGCGCGCCATTGATCTGTCGGTTTACCGACGAGCGGATTCTTGCACGTTAGGCAGCGTGGGAATGATTTGTTGTGTTTGCCGCAGCGCCAAGCGTCCGGCTCGCCGATCATCGGCGTGAAGCAGAAAGGGCAGTGCACTTGAGTGGGTTGATTCTCTTCACCGCTTCAATTGCGCCAGCGTCGTTTTCGGCATCTTCGCCACGACGCTCACCTGCGTGTCGACCAGATCCGCCACGTCATACTTCACCGCGAAGCCCATGACCATCGCCGCTTCGGCCGAATTGAGCTTGTAATCACCCTCGAGCCAGCGAGTCAGATCCGTCGTCGCGCGCTGCAACGCCTGGTCGAGAGAGCCTGCGATACCGATCGACATCAGATACTCGGCATTCTCGGCTCGCGGCGTCCCGAAAGATTTTCCCGAAATGACATCGACCGTGAACTCGAACTCCATCGAGGTCTCGAGCGCGGCTCCCGTCAACTCGCCGTCACCCTGCGCGGCGTGGCCGTCGCCCAGAAACAACAATGCGCCCTCGTAGAAGACCGGTAGATAGACCGTCGTCCCCTCGCGAATCTGGTTGTAATCCATATTTCCGCCGAAGACTCCCGAGTCCGACGTTCTGATGACAAATCCGGCCGGCGGGGCGACTCCCACGCATCCGAGCATCGGCTGCAATGGAATCGTCAGGTTTTTCAGCTGGTCGGTCGGCTGTTCGAGATAAGCGATTCCCTTCTCTTTATCGAGCTTCCAGCGGCCGTTGAATCCCTGCTCGCGCTTCAGATTCATCAGGTATCCGGGCTCTAGCGCATTGCCCACGATACTCTGCCCGCTCCTCGCCCAGTCACGATTGGTTCGGACACTGTTCAATTTGACTACCAGAGTATCGCCCGGCATCGCTTCTTCGATGAAAAAGGGGCCGGTCAACGGATTACTGCCCATCGCTCGGGGCGTCGAATTTTCATCCATGCCATAGGCGTCGACGCTCTTCGTTTTCACCGTGTCGCCCGGAAAAATCCGCAGGACAGGGGGGATGGTATGGGTGAACCTGCCGTGAAACTCCGTGGGACTAAAAGTGTGTGTGCGCGGTCCGCCTTCAGGGCGAACGGCGGCCCGGCGAGCGCTCCATTTAAATTTAATCGCGCCCAAGTCTCCCTCGCCCTTGAAGACTCCTTCTTGTAATTTGCCCGCGCCGGTCGCGATCACCGCTCCATTGGGATTCAAAAACTTGATAGTGATGTCCGAATCGCTGATAGACCCTTCGATTTTGCGAGGGCCGATGCTGCCTGTGAACTTGTTGTCGGCGACCTGCAGGATAGTGCGGTGAGTTTGAGTATCTTCGGGAAATTGAACGCTGAAGATCCAACTACCCGAGATCACGTCGGTTTTAGAAGCAGTCGTCTGTGCGAGTGCGGGCGGAGAGAAAAGACCGATAAGCAAAATTGAAAACAGAATACGCATCATCATTCGCCTCCTCAGAAATAATTGTCAGTTGGTGTGCTTGCGACAACGGAGTGATAAAGGCAAAAAACTCCGCTCGCTCTCGCCTCCAAGCAGGGCGCCACATAGAATCGACGCTGTCTCCGATGAAGAAATCTCCAGATCACAAGTTGACTAACATCTCACCCCCTCCAATGTTGAAGGCGAAGGCGACAGAGGTTATCACCAACGGTAGCGCGCCAATGTCTGTCGCACTCATTTCTAAATGCCCTTCGCGAAACATCCTCCTCATCCTACAGAGACGCTGACGCGATTGAGATCGCCAGCGCTCCCCGAGTTAAACGCTCGCCCCCTAGTCGGCCTAGGGCAAGAGTAAGCCATGACCACCTAGACTGTCAAGGGGAGACGGCGGCGGGTGATGCCTCCGCAAGCAGGATGTGACCATCCAACTCTGCGTCAGTTTCAATCAGCCACATGCCGGCTTCTGGGATCTCTTTGGATAGCATCAGTCAGGTCGATATCACGCGGCTTCCTTCAGGAACGAGGGATGCTACAGGTCGAGTTCAAACAATCCATATGGGAGCGATGTCTATGATAGCCGCAGATTCGGCCTGGAGACGATTGGCGGAAGGAGATCAGTTCTATTTTGAGGCCACTATTCTTTTGCGCAGGGCGTCTCCCAACAGTGAGCCCTCGTGAAAAAGAAAATATTTGCGCTCCGGCCTTGGCGTTCGTTTTTTGCTTGGCACAGGATCGGCGCGATCGGCGCCTACACGTATCTCAGCTGTACCCGATGTACTGCTAAAGAATTCATTCGAAATCAACCTTAACAATCGTTGGTGATCGAGCGTCGAGAACTGGTGGGGAATTGTTTGACGCGAAGCTAGAATTTATTGGGCATTGGTTACCGTCGTAAGTATACAAACGAAGTGCTCTGCATTTGTTTACAACAATTTACAAGTCAAAGATGCAGATAACGATAACACCACGACCGGGCGGCCGGCGATCTTCGGATCGAAGACGCGTTCGCATGAACAATAAAACGAATTGCAGTCGACGAGGGCGATCATTTGAGCGATTGTTCACAGACAATTAAGTTCTCACCTGGACAATTAAGTTCTCACCCGGACAATTAAGTTCTCACCTGATTTCTAACATCGGCTCTCGCCGGGAGCAATAATGATATCTCAATACGGTTAAGATGTGTGATTACCTCTGGCAAAGCGCCCCCATGTGTGTAGTCGCCAGACATTATCTGAGCACATGGGCGCCACCGTGCGATTTCCTGCCAACGCTTTCTGATGCCATCCGCGTAGGATGCTCTCCCGTCGAGAGACACCGCTCTAATTACCCGCGAAGATTTGCCGCGAGCGCTTAACCCATCAGGTTGCGCCTTCCTATCAAATAACCATTTTTCCCCTGGATGTGTTGACTATCCACAGGAGTCGATTTAGATTTATGTTGCTTATCAACAGGAGGCGTTATGGAACGACACAAGAATGAAGTCCTGCCTGGCAGGCTCAACCTGATGGCGCTCAACTCAATTACTGGCGCAGGCATGAAGCAACATGCGGCTGAAGAAGATAACTGGCTGCAAATATCAGAAATTATGTCTCGAACCCTCGAACCCTTCAGAGGAAGCCTATGACCTGGTTACGAGTGCTCTTTCATCGTCTGCGCGGGATGATTTTCAAGCGAAGGTTTGAACGAGACCTGGAGGAGGAAATCCGCTCTCATCTCGAGATGCAAATCGAGGAGAACGTGCGGCAAGGGATGACCCCGGAGGAGGCGCGCCTGGCGGCTTCCCGCAAATTCGGCGGAGTGGCACAGGTCAAAGAAGCATATCGTGACCGTCTTAGTTTGGCCGCGGTAGAAACAGCCGTTCAGGATTTACGATATGGGCTGCGTATGCTGCGTCGTAATCCAGGCTTCACATTCGTCGCCGTGCTTACGCTGGCGTTGGGAATCGGCGCGAATACGGCGATCTTCAGCTTGATCAATACGCTGATGCTGAGACCACTGCCGGTTAGAGATCCACATGACCTGGCGCTCTTTTCGATCGTCGAGCAAAGGGGGCCGGGCTACGCCCAAACCTATCCGTTCTACGAGATGATCCGCGACCACAGCCAATCCTTCAGCGGCGTCATCG
>DASUFM010000524.1:0-2326 GCA_036274535.1 Blastocatellia bacterium | reverse complement strand
ACTCGGCGCCTATCACTCGTCACTCTGATTTGGACTGAGGTTAAAGTTCATTTGTGGTTGAATTCTTTTTCCGGAAATCCATCACCGACGTCACGTTGCAATATAGACATTATGCGGCGGCGCCCTCTCCTCAAAGGGCTTATAGCGACTACCCACTGATAGTCGGCCAGTGGATCGCGCCGATTTTCGCGGCGATTCCTCTGGCGACCGTATTATGCTTTACGCTGACGATCTCTTCCTTATCGCTGTGGCGACTTTCGCCAAAATCCGCGTCGAAGCGCCGCGCGGCGCGATTCTGCGGGGCGCTCGTCGCGCTCGTCGGCCTCCTGACGTTCAGCCAGTACCTGGGCGGCTGGAACATTCCGATAAGTCGGATGTCGTTCAATAACGCGCTCTGCTTCACGTTCACCGGTTTCGCGCTGATAGGCTTACGGAGCGGGACGGAGCGCAGGAACAGGATCGCGCAATTGCTCTCTCTGACCTCGGGCTTCGGCGCGATGACGACTATCATCGGCTCTTTGTACGGCGCGCCCGACGTCATCGGGTTCTTCTCCTTCACCCATGCCGCGGCGTATTCGGCCGTGGCGATACTCGCGCTCAACATGGCGGCGCTGGCGACACAGGAAGGCGGCGGAATGATCGCGAGTTTCGTCAGCGGCGAGCCTGAAGGCATTCTCGCGCGGCGGCTGGCGCTCGGAGGCGGGTTGACGCTGGTCGGGATAGGCTTCCTGACGGAGTGGGGCGAGCGGGCCTCATACCTGCAGCCGCAAGCCCAGAAGGCTCTGCTGATCGTCTCTGGCATGGCCGTCATGGCGATCCTCGTCAGGCAGGCCATGGCCAACATTGCCCGCCTGGACGTCACCCGGTCGCGGGCTGAATCGGCGCTACGTCATTCGGAAGAACGCTACCGGGCTGTCTCCGAGCTGACCTCCGATTACGTTTATGAATACAGCGTCTCGGCGAATGGGCAATTGACGCTGGAGGAAGTGACCGCCGCTTTTACCCGCATCACCGGATTTTCTCCCGACGAATTCCGGGACCGAGGCGGCTGGAAAAGTCAGGTTTTCCCGGAAGACCAGCGTGTGGCGCAGCGGCGCTTGCAGCGCCTGCTCGCCGGGGAAGAAGACGTGAGCGAGTATCGGATTGTCACCCACAACGGCGAGACGCGATGGCTGCGCGATTATGGGCGCGCGGTCTGGGATGAAGAGGCGGGCCGCGTGACGCGGATTTATGGGGCCGTGGAAGACATCACCGATCGCAAGCTGGCCGAAGAGAAGCTGCGAGACAGCGAGGCGCGCTACTCTTACATCTTCGAGACCGCAAGAGTTTCCATCTGGGAGAAGGACGTCTCCCTCGTCAAGGGGGCGCTCGACGAGTTGCGCTCGCAAGGCGTCAGCGACTTCCGCCACCACTTCGCGGATAACCCGGAGTTTCTCCGGCATGTCATCGACATGATAAAAATCACCGATGTCAATGACGACACGCTGCGAATGTTCCGCGCGCGCGACAAGGATGAAATGATCTCCTCTTTCGACCGGATCTTCACGCCGGAGTCGATGGAGCTCTTCACGGACTGCATTGTCGCCTTCGCCGAAGGCCGCCGATCCTTCACTACGGAGACGGTCTTTCAGACGCTCCGCGGAGATCGCCTGAACGCCATCATTTCCGTCAGCTTTCCGCCGCCCGCCAATAACGGCGCTCACGCGCTGGTGAGCGTCACGGACATCTCCGACCGCAAGCGGGCGGAGATCGAACGCGAACGGCTTTACGAGCAGGAGAGGGCGGCGCGCGCGGAAGCCGAGCGCATGCGCGCCGTGGCGGAAGCCGCCAACCGCTCCAAGGACGAATTTCTGGCCATGGTCTCGCATGAGTTGCGCTCGCCGTTGAACATCGTTCTTGGCTACACGCGCCTGTTGCGCTCCGGCCAGAACGACGGCGAGTTCGTCACGCAGACCGCGGCGATCATCGAACGCAACGCCAAGGCGCAACTCCAGATCGTCGAAGACCTGCTCGATTCGGCCCGCGTCATCACCGGCAGGCTGCGCCTCGAAGCGCAGCCGACCGACCTCAGGCCGGCGATCGAAGCCGCGCTCGCCGCCATACGTCCGGCGGTCGAGTCGAAAGGGGTCGAACTGATCACGCATCTAGGCGAGGAGTCCGAAATGGTGTTGGGCGACACTGACAGGTTGCAGCAGATCGTCTGGAGTCTGCTCTCGAACGCCGTCAAATTCACGCCCGAAGACGGGCGCGTCGAACTGCGTATGGAGGGCGACGCCAACCACGTCCGCATCGTCGTCAGCGACAACGGCGAGGGCATCGAGCCGGA
>DASUFM010000523.1:0-3178 GCA_036274535.1 Blastocatellia bacterium | reverse complement strand
AGCCCCCCGCACGGAATTTTTCGGCGGATATTCATATATGCGCCTTGAAGACGCCGGTATTGACGGCCAGGATCGAGATCTGAATGGGTACAACGTGTCGGGCGCCGTAACGGTCTTCAAAAAATATCTCAGTCTCAAAGTCGATGTCAGCGGCCATTTCGGCGATTTGCTGACCAATGTCGTCCCCCGCGTTGATCAGGGACTGAGTCTCTTTATGGCAGGCCCGCAATTCACATTCAGAAAGTACGAGAGGTTCCAACCTTTCGCCCACGTTCTGTTTGGAGCTGGGCGCCAGACCCTGGAATTAAAAGCGCCCGTTGGCAGTTTTAATAATACTGACGTCGGCTTCGCCTATGCCGTCGGCGGCGGACTCGATTTGAGGACGCCTCTGGGCAGTAAGGTTGGGGTCAGAGCGTTCCAGGCGGATTACGTGAGGACAAAATTCCAAAACGTCACCACCGGCAATCTCCGAGTATCGACCGGCATCGTCCTACGCTTCGGAACCGTAGAATAACGTCAAAATGTTGAATGGAGAAAAGACAAGGAGACAGGGAGACAAGGGGGCAAGGAGACGAGGAATTTCCGTCTCCCTGTCTTCCTGTCTCCCTGTCTCACTATCTCCTCTTCTGATCTTCCTTGCCTTTTGTCCTGTCATCCTTGCGCAGGATCAGGAGCCGACGCGGCCGATCGCCGGACGCGAAGCGGCGTCCGCCGCGTCTACAGTCACGCCAGGCCCGGTTCAGATGGCGCCTGATGAGAACTCGAGCAAAGCCAAAAAGCTGTGGACCGAAGCCGAGGATTTGCGCGGGATCGGCGCGGTCGAGTCTTTGCGCGCCGCGATGTCGAAATACGAAGAGGCGCTACGGCTGTTGCAGTCCACAGGCTCGCCTGCCGAGTCCGCGCATACGCTCACCCAGCTGGCGGCGATCTCCGAATCGCTCGGCGAACGACAACAGGCCGTCAAATACTACAACCAGTCCCTGCCGTTATGGCGCGCGGCGAACGACCGCCAGAGTGAAGCGGCTACCCTCACGAGGCTCGGCCGCGTCCACAATTCCCTCGGTGACAAACAACAGGCGCAACGATTCTTCGAACAGTCCCGACTGATCGCCCAGGCTTCAAACCTGATGCGAACGGTCAGTGATGAAGGCCGCGAGGCTGAGGCCGAGTTCAACCTGGGCAAACTTTATGAAGAGCAGGGACAGCCGCAACAGGCGCTGAGGCGATATCAGAAGGCGCTGGCGCTGTGGCGCGCCGCGAAAGACCGGCAGGGCGAAGCGTCGGCCCTCAACAGCATGGGAGGACTCGCCGCGCGCGATCGCGGCTTCGATCAGGCAGTTCAACTCTTCCAGCAATCATTGCCGCTCTGGCGCGAGGCGGGCGACAAACGCGGCGAAGCTGTAACGCTAGGCAACCTCGGATACGTCGCCAATGCGCAGGGACAACGCCCGCGCGCGCTCGATTTATATACACAGTCGCTGGCCGCCTGGCGCGAGACCGGCGACGAACGCAACATCGCCGCGACATTGAACGACATCGGAAATCTTCACGCTGTCATGGGGGCGCCGCGGCAGGCGTCGAAATTTTATGAGGAGGCTTTGCGACTGCGGCGATCGGCCGGCGATAAGCGCGGCGAAGCGTCGACGCTCAGCGCGCTGGCCGGAGCTTATGTAGACGCCGGAAATTTGCGGCCGGCGGTCGAGACCTTTTCGCAGGCGCTGGAACTGCGCCGGTTGATTGGCGACAGAAGAGGCGAAGCGACGGCGCTCGGCAATTTGGGCTTCGTTCATCAGGCGTTAGGCGAATTGAAACCGGCCCTGGATTTTTACGGGCAGAGCCTGGCTATCGCCAGGGAGATGGGTGACAAAGCGCGGCAGGCGGGCTCGCTCGCAAGCGTGGGAGAGATACAACTCGCGCTCGGCGACAAAGCGAACGCGCGCGAAAACCTCGAACAGTCCGTCGCCATCTGGCGCGAGCTTAAAGACCGCCGGCGCGAAAACAACGCGCTGGCGCAACTCGCCGCCGTCTATTCAGCCCTCGGCGAAAGAGTCAAAGCCCTCGAAGCTTACACGCAATCGCTGTCGAACTGGCGAATGCCAAGGCCACTCGCATCCTTAAACAAATAACCGAAACCGCGAAGCGTTTGGAGTGCGGCTGCCTGGGATACCGCTGGCAAACTCCAGAGGAATAAAATAAGTGGGACACCTTTAAATTGTCCCACTTATCAGTCGGAATAGAAGTGGGACAATTTAAAGGTGTCCCACCTACAATTCGCCAGCGGTATCGCTTGGCGCCGCACTCCAAATTCACTCCCGCTTCCCCACTGATTCGGCGGCGGCGACGGCGTGGCCTTTCTTCACCTGCACGTTCAGATTCTCGTCCGCGGCTTCATAAAAGATTCTTCCCTGCATCATCTCGTCGGTTGTCTTCTCGCCCCACTTCACGGTCTGGGTAGGATCGGGATTGAACTTGTTTTTCGGGCTGTTGTCGTATGTCCCTATAAAATCGACTTTTGTTCCTTTTGGAACGCGAATCGGCTCATTGAGCACATACGTCCGCTGCCAGTTGAAATCGTATCGCGGGACTTCCAGCGCCATTTCCTGGCGGCCGTCGGGGTAAGTCATCCTCATCGCGTAGGATTTGCCGCGCAGATGCATGTGCACATGGAAGAAGCTGATGATCGAATCCTGGTCGAATGTCTTCGTCGATGTGAGTGAATAGTTCGGATCGTTTGGCGAAATGCTGAGGTCTTTGCGGTCGCCGAACAGCATCCGCATGGATTTTTTGATCAATCCGTCGGCGAAATAAACGCCGACCTGGGTTTCATCAATCGTCTCTTTTTCAGCCGGGGCGTAGTGGATCTGAATGCCGAAGCGCATCCCTTTCGGAATCTTTATGGCCACTCCTTCCTTCAGCGCCACGGGTTGCACGCCGGGCGCCCATCCCGAGACCATGATCGTTCCGCGCGCCGAAGGCTCGAAATCGCCGTCGAAGTAACCGGATTCCGGCGCCTTGAGCATGGGCGTCACGACGTGCGTGTTGGCGTGATGCACGGCCTTCAGATTGCCAGGTCGCGTCACGATCGAGCGAATCCAGGTGTCTTCAGGAAGAACGTAATCGAAAACGAAGAAGACGTATTGATCCTGCTTGCTGGCTTTGATGACGTAGGGTTGTTTCG